>JBILPN010000126.1:0-8182 GCA_044373865.1 Luteolibacter sp.
CCAACTCCTGCACCGTCACCCTGCTCGTTCAATATCGCCAGCTTGAATCTCCCCTCTCGTTGATCTTGGAAAAAAATCGCATCAGAATTGGCATGAACGTCACACTGCCCGGTCGCTACTTCCTTGAACGGTCTGACAACCTGAGTCAGTGGATTTTTCACAGCTCCATCGAGCAAACCACGTCTGGATGGATTGAGTTCTCAGACAATGAAGCACCGCTTGGAAAACGCTTCTATCGTGTCGGAACTTCATATTAAATTCTGTTAAAATTCAAGCCTCGCATAATTTTTATAGGGGTTTTCCCTGCCAAATACCTTTTGACCCGCTGCGAGCCCGTGGCATCCTTGGTGAATTGTTTTTGAAAGAGAACTTCATCTACCCCTCTGAAAACCCCATGCCTCGCTCACTGAGCTTGTCTCATGAATTGAAGCATCCACCAGGAGTTCCCCGCATGGACCCTTATCCATCGATCCAAACAAAAAGCCTCTGATTACGCCACCCCACCCATGAAAGCATTGAAAAAACGACTCATCGCCGCACTGCTCGGCCTAGCATTCAGCACGAACTCGCCCGCAGAAATCCAAGCGAATACCGCTTCTCCTAGCACATCACCCAGCCCTCCAAGCGTCGTTCAAGTGCTGCCATCCGCAGGACTCAACAGCCTTTCAATTCGCTTCAATGAACCACTTTCTGATAGTTCGGCAAATCCAGCGAACTTCAAGATCACTGGACTCAGCATCTCCCGCGCAGACCTGGATGTGGCAACCAAAACGATCATCACCCTCAGCACCAGCGAGCAAACATCCGGCACCTCATACACCATCGCCATCTCCAATGTGAAAGATAGAAGCCCTCAGGAAAACCCTATCGAAGCAGGCTCGACGGTGACCTTCACCGCCGACGCGATTGTCAATGGCAGCTTCGAGGAGAGTCTCGGTGGTTGGAAAAGAACTGGCAATGTGCAAGTCGTCTCGGAAGCTCCCTACTCTGCGACAGACGGGCAGAAGCTGGCAGTCTTCAATGCAAATCAATCGCTCCCGAGCGGAACCCTCAGCCAGTCCTTCACCACCACCGTCGGCGCGCTCTACACGCTGAGCTTTGAAGTAGGTGCCATCGGCGTCATCTCACAACAACGCCTTGGACTTGAGGTGCTCGGAAAATCGAATCTGGTTGCGGAAACCATTTCAATCGCAGGTCTAGGCGGCAGCAGCACACGCTGGCTATCACGAACTTTCGGCTTCATCGCAAACAGCACATCCACCACGCTGAACTTCTCAGACAAGTCTCTGTCAGGAAATAACATCGACCTCGTCTTGGACAATGTCCGCTTGGTTCGCCAAGTGGCCCGCACCCTAACGGTCAGCTCTTCCCCATCCGTTGGTGTGGGTGTAAGCCTGAGCCCTTCTGACATCAGCGGATCGGGCAGCGGATCGACCAACCTCACGCGTCAATACATCAGCGGCACCATCATCACACTCACCGCTCCACTCTCGGTTGGAAAAAATTCATTCATCAAGTGGAAACGCAATGGCGTGGACTTCACATTCGATCGGAGCACGAGCATGGCAATGGATATCGACTACACACTTCAAGCGGTATATGGACCAGGACAAGAACTGCTAACCAATGGCAGCTTTGAATCCAATTTCACCGCATGGAAACGCAAGGGAAACGTCAAAACCGTGACTGGTGTCACTTATGCTGCGCCACACGGCAAGAAATTGATGGCTTTCAATGGGTCCAACACGACCCCAAGTGGCGTGATCGCACAAAGTTTCTCCACCATTCCGGGCGCAACCTATCAAGTAAAATTCAGCATGGGAGCCCTTGCTCAAAACACGAGCAGGCAAACTCTGCTCTTTTCAGTCAAAGGGAAGTCCACCATCGTCAATAAGACGGCTAGCATCAATGGTTCTTCTGATGGAAAAGCCCGCTGGTCGAATAAAAGCTTCTCATTTGTTGCAGATAGCTATGCAAGCAACCTAACGTTCTCGGACCGGTCTGGCTCGACCGCTTCAGTCGATCTGCTGCTCGACAATGTGCAAGTCATCGGCCCCGCTCCTGTGACTCCCAAGTTCGTAAACGGTAGCTTTGAAACCGACCTAACAAACTGGTCTGCGGTGGGAAATCTCGCCGTGGCCTCCAAAGCTCCCTACATCGCCTCAGATGGCGATAATTTGATCGCCTTCAACGCCGGAAACAAGAATCCGAACGGCACACTCTCGCGCCGCATCATCACCACGCGTGACACGATCTACACACTCATGTTCGATGTCGGGGTGCTGGCTTACAACACTGGCACACAAACCATGCGTGTGGAAGTGTTCGGCAGCAACAATCTGCTCTCACAAACCATCTCGATCAGCGGCACCGGAAGCGGAATCCGCTGGCTGCCACAGCAATTCACGTTTGTGGCGGATGACACCACAGTCACGCTGAGTTTTACCGATATCTCAAAGACCACCAATAACATCGACATGCTCTTGGACAATGTCCGTCTCTTTGGGTCGAGTTCCAGCGCGTCACCGCGCCGCGAAAACCGCTTGGCCACCGTGCGCTTCGCCGCCGGCCCGCCGCCGCCAATTACCCCCACCCCGCTTGCAGCGAAGGCACCTACATTTTCAAGAAACTCCACGGGCGTCCGTGTCGGACTTCCAGCCGCCGCCGCAGGCCGCTATGGCTTGGAGCGCTCGCTGGACCTCAGCACATGGGAGATCCTCGCTGAAATCGAGCTGCCGGAGGCTGGCCCGCTTGATTTTGAGGACGCATCGCCGCCGAGCGAAAATGCGTTTTATCGGATCGCGCAGCGCCCAGGCTCCTCAGAAAACTAAATTTCCCCTCTCAATCGGAAATTAAAACTACGGTGGACGAATGCGCGGCAGGCGGATTAACTCCGCCTGCCAACCGATGAATTCACTCACTCACCTCCTGGACAACAACCGCAGCTGGGCCTCTGCCATTCGCTCGAACGACCCGGACTTTTTCAAAAAACTCGCGGATCAACAAAGCCCCGAATACTTGTGGATCGGCTGCTCGGACAGCCGGGTGCCAGCCAACCAAATCACCGGACTCGCTCCTGGCGAGGTATTTGTGCATCGCAATGTGGCGAATGTGGTCGCGGAGACTGATTTCAATGTCCTTGCCGTCCTGCAATACGCAGTGGACGTGCTCAAAGTCCGCCACATCATCGTTTGTGGACACTACGGATGCGGTGGAGTGAAGGCCGCACTGGAAAATTTCCGCCACGGCATGATCGACAACTGGCTGGCTGGAATCCGCTCGCTCAGCCGAATGCACCGCGCAGAACTTGGAAAATTGTCCCCTGAAGCTGCCGTCAATCGGCTCTGCGAACTCAACGTGCTGGCACAAGCACGCCACGTCGCACACACCACCATCGTCCAAGACGCTTGGGATCGTGGCCAGGAAATCTCCATCCACAGCTGGATTTACGGCCTCAGCAGCGGCTTGATCACGCCACTTTGCAACTCGATTTCCTCTCCCGCCGGCCTCTCCATGGACCACATTGGCCCGGCGGTGGACGAATTGTTGAATTCCGATTGAACAATTCGTTTTCCGGTGCATAGTTCCTCTGTCACAAGTGACGGGGGCGTTCTGGTTTCGACGGGATGTTTGACGCGCTGGTTGCACGTAGAGGTTGATCGGTTGGCCTCTTTAAAAAGCCGTTCAAAACAAATAAATGCAGACTCTAACGAGCTCGCACTGGCCGCTTAATTGACGACCACGTCAGAACCCCGACACCTGCTGAGGGGGATGGCGAACACCCAGCAGGCTGGGATCGAAGTCGGGTAACCGGGCTACTTTCCGAGATCAAACAGGTTTCTAGGTTGGACAACGCTGCATGTGGGCCGAGTTCACCCGAAATACCAGACCGCATGCTAAACGTGTAGATGCCAGCGTGAATGGCGTTTCGGACAGGGGTTCGACTCCCCTCGCCTCCACCATTTGACCCTCAACAGCTCACCCTGTTGAGGGTCTCCTTTTTGATAGACCACTGCCCGATTTTTACCCAGCCTTCGTGCCCACACGCTCTCCCTCACCACCGATTCCACTTTGGAAAGCCTTTTCTTTTTTTAAATTTCGGTTGCGGGCGGTGGGCTTCCCGATATGGTCTCCACCGACTGCTGTGTGCGACCAATTTGGTAGCCGGCCCGAACCGATATGATTGAACCGGGGTCATCTCCCTGTGAACGATGTTACGCCTTTTTAGGACGACTGAAAATCACTGGGCGACCCCACTTATTGAGTTTACGGAACGTGGCTCACGGCGCCAAGGACGGCACAGCGGTTATTCTTTTTCTCGGAATCCTGAAATTCCTCACCCGCCAGTCTTGCACTGCCAATCTGCCCCCGCCAAGCTCAGCGGCGTGATGCGTTTTTCAGTTCTAGGAAGTGGCAGTGCCGGCAATGCCACGGTGATCGAGTGCGATGGCGCGCGCCTGTTGATCGATGCAGGACTCAGCGCAAAACAACTCAGCCTCCGCCTGCAACAGGTCGGCATCGACCCTGCATCGCTCACCGGGATTCTCTTAACTCACGAGCATGGCGACCACGTTCGCGGACTGAAGGTTTTTCTCAAACAGAACCCAATCCCCGTCTTCACCACCCCCGCAACTGCCCGTGTCGTCCGTGAGGCGGGCATCACTGGCGGCAATTGGAAGTTTTTCGATGCCGGACAAGTCTTTCAAATCAACCAAATCACGATTGAATCCTTCGCCATCCAACACGACGCCGTGGACCCTGTCGGATTTGTGCTCAGCCACGAAAATCGCCGACTCGGGCTCCTCTCTGACGCAGGATTTGTCACCCGCAGCATGACGGAACGGCTCCGCAAACTGGACAGCCTGTTCGTGGAGGCAAACTACGATGATGCCCTGCTAGAGGCCGACAAAAAACGGCCTTGGGCGACCAAGCAACGCATCAGCTCGCGCCACGGCCATCTATCCAACCAGCAGGTCAACGAGCTCATCCGCGACATCGCCCACGCCGATCTCACGCATCTCGTGTTCGGCCATTTGAGCTCAGACTGCAACACACCAGATCTCGTGCTCCAAGGCGTCCGCAATTGCCTAACGGATCTCGGGCACAAACACATCGCCCTCCACTGCGCGAGCCAGCATGAGGTGTCAGACTGGTTCTCGCTCTGAGTTCGGCCTAAAGACTTCCCTCAGAACGAGTCTCCCGGAAATCAGGCTCTTCTGCGAAGAAACAACAATCCACTGCTCAACAGCACCAACAAGCTTGAAGCTGGCTCAGGCACCGCGACACTTGCAAGGCGGAAACCCACGTAGGGATCCTCAGCTGCGGATGGATCAATCGAAAAGTTCCCCCAGATGTGTGATGATGAGGTGTAATCTAGCGGTTCGCGATAGTGACCACCACGGAGCTCACGCTGCGCACCCGCTTCACCATCCAAATCGTTCCACTCCCAAACATTGCCATTCATGTCAAAAGCCCCGTAAGCACTGGCTCCACCATTGGTGCCGACACTCGTGACATTGCCATCCTGACCATTCCAATCCGCGGTGTTTTGGGCATTTACAAAGTTTCCAGTGCCACCAGCCGAGCCATTGCCGAGACTATCCGCTGTCACCGCCGAGGGGCGCGTATCACTCTGCGTGGCGTAATCCCAGTATCCAGCATCCGTGCCTCCAGCTTTGTAGTAAGCAGCTTTATACCACTGATCCTGACTCGGCAGGAAAATCGTCGCACCACTGTTAACAGCCACTGCTGAGCCGGTATCGAAAGCGCCCACGGTGTAAGCCCCTTGGTTCTGGGGCGCAGAAGCACTCGCATCGGTGACGCTAAAATTCAACGCTCCTCCCTGAATCCAATTGGCCACGCGAGCCGCATCCCACCAAGAGACATGATTGACCGGCTTGGTGGACATGTTGCTCTTCACCGCATATTTTGCCCCAACCGCTGCACCTGCAGTATAAGATATGCCGCCCCGTTCGGAGCTACCCATCAGTCCGTTGTAAATCTTGTTCGGATTGATCCCATCTGGATCCACCGCATTGAGAAACTGGGTGTAGAGCCCATTGGTGAACTCGTATTTCATGATTCGGAACTCTTCCGCAACCGCTCCGACAGGATTGGGTTTGCCTGTGGTATCCGCAGCATTCCCCGCATCCCCGACAATCGCCCAATCGATGAACAATGCAGCATTGGCACTGCTTGATAAGGCGAGAAGACCCGCAGACGAGAGAATCGACAACTTAGATTTTGTTAGCATGCGGTGGCATCTTAACGCGATTTCGCTAGATCCTCGCAAGACCTTTCCCCAAAAAACCACTTCAGAAATGTGCAAATTTTGCACGTTTTTGGGTGAAATTACCCATCTTTAAGCTAAATTTACGCTAAAATCCCCTTCACGACCTTCCCTGCGACATCGGTCAACCGAAAGTGGCGTCCTTGGTGGAAATGAGTCAAACGGGTGTGATCGATTCCCATCAAATGAAGGATGCTCGCATGCAAGTCATGCACATGCACCGGATTCTCCGTGATGTTGTAGCCAAAATCATCGGTCGCTCCATGGACGATTCCTGGCTTCACTCCACCGCCGGCCATCCACATCGAGAAACAACGAGGGTGATGGTCTCTACCATAAGTTTCCTTGGTTAGAATACCTTGCGAGTAGCTCGTGCGCCCAAACTCGCCACCGCAGATGACCAAGGTATCTTCCAACATTCCACGCTGTTTCAAATCGGTGATGAGGCCCGCACAGCCTTGGTCCACCTCCTTGGCGAGCTTTGGCAGAGCCTGCGGGAGATTGGAATGACTGTCCCAACCTGGATGATAGAGTTGGATGAAACGAACGCCACGCTCCGCCATCCGCCGGGCTTGCAGACAATTCGCGGCAAAGGTGCCGGGCTCATTCACTCCCGGACCATAAAGATCGGTCACTGACTTTGGCTCGCCATCGAGCGAGGTCGCTTCAGGCACGCTCGTCTGCATCCGATAGGCCATTTCGTATTGGGCAATCCTCGACTCGATTTCCGGATCCAGCTCGTTCGCAAAGGAAAGCCGGTTCAAGCCCGCCAACTTGTCCAACATCGCACGCCGACCACTTCCACAAATCCCGTCAGGATTCGTTAGGTAAAACACCGCCTCCTTGCCCGAGGAAAACCGCACGCCTTGGTAGCGGGAATCCAAAAAACCACTGCCCCAAAGCCGGGCGTAGAGTGGCTGATCGGTTGGTTTTTTGGTGACGAGCACGACAAATGACGGCAAATTTTCATTCATGCTACCGAGGCCATAATGCACCCACGAGCCGAGACTGGGGCGCCCGGCAATTTGCGAACCGGTTTGCAAAAAGGTAATTGCAGGATCGTGGTTGATCGCTTCCGTATACATCGAGCGGATTAGGCAAAGCTCGTCGATGACCCCGCCGGTGTGGGGAAGCAGTTCGCTGAGTTCGGTGCCATTGCTTCCATAGCGGGAGAACTTGAAATGCGAGCCAGCAAGCGGCAGCACGGATTGGTTTCCACTCATCCCGGTGAGGCGTTGACCCGCCCGCACCGAGTCTGGCAATGGCTCGCCATTGCGCTGGCGCAGGAGCGGCTTGTCGTCGAACAAATCGTGCTGCGCCGGGCCACCGCTCATGAAAAGATAGATCACCCGCTTGGCCTTGGGCGCAAAGCCCGGCGCACCGGCGACAAGCGGCGCAGCGGCACTCGCTTTGTTGGAAAGCAAGGAACCCAGCGCAAGCCCTCCCAAGCCGCCGGATAACTTGGAAAAAAAGTGGCGGCGAGTGATGAAAAATGGATCGAGTTCGGAGGACATGGTTTCAGCGTAAGGTAATCGCTTCGTCGAGATTCAGGAGCGCGCTTGCGAGCACACAAGCAGCCGCGAGATCGGTGGCAGGAATGTCGACCGGCGGCACAAGCTCCCCCACTTTGAGAAACGCTGCGGCATCCTCGGGGGCGGCTTTGAAAATTTTAGTCTGCTCGGCATGCAGTTCCGCCATCAAACTCAATTCCTCTGGAGACGCTGCACGGCCGATGCAATTGAGGAACAACCAGCGCATTTGCGTGGCAAGATCTCCCCCACCCTCACGCAGCATCCGGATCGCCAAACCGCGCGCGGCCTCGACAAACTGCGGATCATTCAACATCACCAAGGGCTGCAAGGGCGTATTCGTCTGTTGCCGCGCCGTGGTGCA
>JBILPN010000127.1:0-8099 GCA_044373865.1 Luteolibacter sp.
CGTGGTAAAACGCGCCAAACGCCTCACTCTCCATGACGAGGAGGGCTTTCACGACACACGCAAAGCTCTCAAGGCCTACCTCGGCGCTCTCGGATTCCTCCCCCACGGCACTGCAACCCCTCCTCAAGCGATGACCGATCTGGCGGAACTCTTGGGCGATGAAAATGACCTCGCAACCCTCGCAACCTGGCTGAAACGCCACGGTTTCAACGAAAAATTCACCCCCAAGCTCTGGAAAAAACTCACGAGAGCCCGCCGCAAACTCCGCCGCCAAGCCATCCGCGACGCCGCCCACCTCACCGCTCACGCCCCAAGCCACGCCTAAGCACGGCACCCAAGGACAGCGCAGAGGAAAAATTTCCCTGCTTTCACTCATCGCTAGAGTTGCGCCGGGGGCTTTTTCAACTAAGGAAAGGGCCTCCCGGCTTCCCTTGCCGGGTCAGCAACTCCTTTGACTCATGCCCGCACGCCTTGATTTCCGCAGTCGTCACCTTGGTTCCATCGGCCCCGATCGCGAGGCAATGATCCGCGAAACCGGCTTCCCCTCGCTCGACGCTCTCATCGATACCGCAGTGCCTGCCGGCATCCGCACGCCGCACGCGCTCAAACTGCCTGAAGCTCTCTCAGAACACGAGGCCCTCACCCGCCTCAAGTCCATCATGGCGAAAAACCGCGTGCTCAAGTCATGCATCGGCCAAGGCTACCACGGCACTCACACCCCCGCCGTCATCCAACGCAACATCCTGGAAAATCCCGGCTGGTACACCGCATACACCCCCTACCAAGCGGAAATCGCTCAAGGTCGCCTCGAGGCTTTGCTGAATTTCCAAACCATGATCACCGACCTAACGGGTCTCGATGTTTCAAACGCATCTCTGCTCGACGAGGGCACCGCCGCCGCAGAAGCCGTCAGCCTCGCTCTCGCCGGGAAACCCAAGGGCAGCACCATCTTCATCTCCGACCGCTGCCACCCACAAACCATCGACGTGGTCGCAACGCGCGCCGAACCGCTCGGCATCCAGCCCATCATTGGCGACTGGGCCACCTTCGACCCCACCACCTGCGACGGCCTCTTCGCCGTGCTCGTCCAATACCCAGACACCCGCGGCCGCATTGATGACTTCACGGAGTTCCTCGCCCGCTGCAAATCCGCCGGCGCGCTCACCATCGTCGCCGCAGATTTACTAGCACTGACCGTGCTCAAACCGCCCGGCGAGTTCGGCGCGGACATCTGCGTCGGCTCATCCCAGCGCTTCGGCGTGCCCATGGGCTTTGGCGGACCGCACGCTGGCTTCATGGCATGCACCGACGCCCTAAAACGCAAAATGCCCGGCCGCCTCATCGGCGTCTCCGTGGACTCACGCGGCAAACCCGGCTTCCGCCTCTCTCTCCAAACTCGCGAGCAACACATCCGCCGCGACAAGGCAACCTCGAACATCTGCACCGCTCAAGTCCTCCTCGCCGTCATGGCTTCGATGTATGCCGTCTATCACGGCCCTCGCGGACTGACTGAAATCGCTCGGACTCTCCACGCGAAGACCGCCACCCTCGCCCACGCGCTGCAACAAGCCGGCCTCAGCCTCGAATCGGAAAATTTCTTCGACACGCTGGTCATCCGCCTTGCCCCCGGAGAAGCCACCGAAAAATGCCAAGCTGCCACCGCGCTCGGCATCAATCTCCGCTGGATCGACGCCTCACACGTCGGCATCTCACTCGATGAAACCAGCACAGCCACCGACCTCGCAAACATCCGTGCCGTCTTCGGCGCAGCCGATGTCGCAGCACCCGCCACGCCCGCACCTGCATGGCCGGCCACGCTCTCGCGCAACTCGGAATTCCTAACTCAAACCGTCTTCAACCGCTACCACTCGGAGACCGACATGCTCCGCTACATCAAGCGGCTGGAATCCAAAGACCTCGCTCTCAACGAGTCCATGATCCCGCTCGGATCCTGCACCATGAAGCTGAATGCCACTTCAGAAATGATGCCTCTCAGCTGGCCGGAAGTCGCCTCACTCCACCCATTCATTCCCGCAGACCAAAGCACCGGATACCGCGAAATGTTAAGCACGCTGGAGGACTGGCTCGCAGAAATTACAGGCTTCGCCGGAGTTTCACTCCAACCCAACGCCGGCTCGCAAGGGGAATATGCAGGCCTCCTCGCCATCCGCCGCTACCACATCGCACGTGGCGACGCCCACCGCAAGATCTGCCTCATCCCCGTCTCCGCACACGGCACCAATCCCGCATCCGCCGTCATGGTCGGCATGAAGGTCATCGGCGTTAAATGCGACTCGGATGGAAACATCGACCTCCCGGACCTCGCCGCTCGCATTGCCGAGCACCAAGACACGCTTGCGGCTCTCATGGTCACCTATCCCTCCACGCACGGAGTCTTCGAGGAAAGCATCCGCAGCATCTGTGACATGATCCACGCCGCTGGCGGACAAGTCTATATGGACGGCGCAAATATGAATGCACAAGTCGGACTCACCAGCCCCGGGCTGATCGGTGCGGATGTATGCCATTTGAATTTGCATAAAACCTTCTGCATCCCTCATGGCGGCGGCGGACCCGGCGTCGGACCCATCGGCGTCGCACCCCAACTCTTGCCCTACCTCCCCGGACACCGCTCTCTTTCCTCTCAGAATGGTGCCGTATGCTCCGCTCCCTGGGGCAGCGCTTCCATCAATACCATTTCATGGATGTACATCGCCATGATGGGCCCTGCCGGACTTCGCGAAGCCACGGAAATCGCAATCCTCAATGCCAACTACATGGCAAAACGCCTCTCACCCTTTTTCTCAATTCTCTACAAGGGCAAACAGGACCTCGTCGCCCACGAATGCATCATCGACATCCGCCCTCTATCAGACGTCAGCGGCATCACGGTGGAGGACGTCGCCAAACGACTGATGGATTATGGTTTCCACGCGCCCACCATGAGCTGGCCCGTTGGCGGGACTTTGATGATCGAACCCACGGAATCTGAGTCCAAAGCCGAGCTGGACCGTTTCTGCGACGCGATGATCTCAATCCACGGGGAAATCTCCGCCGTCATCAGCGGCACGCTCGACGCCCATGACAATCCGCTCAAAAACGCACCTCACCCGTGTGAGGTCGTCTGCGGCAATGAGTGGCCGCACTCCTACTCACGCGAGCAAGCCGCCTTCCCCCTGCCCTACCTCCGCCTTCACAAATTCTGGCCTTCCATCGGCCGCATCGACAATGTCCACGGCGACCGCAATCTCGTCTGCACCTGCGATTCCGTGGAGGCTTACGCCGCTGCTAGCGCATGACACCACCTTAAACTCATGCAAGCTCCATCACCCATCGACTGGTCCGCGTGGACTGGCGAAATGCAAGCCACCATCCTATTTGTCATCAAAGATGGAATGGTGCTTCTCATCGAAAAAAAACGCGGCCTCGGTGCGGGAAAAATCAATGGCCCCGGCGGCAAAATCGATCCCGGTGAATCGCCACTCCAAGCCGCCATTCGTGAAACACAAGAAGAGCTGCTGATCACTCCACTCGCACCCAGCAAGTTAGGCGAACTCCAGTTTTCCATGTCAGACTGCCCAGACATCCACTGCCACGTCTATCGTGCGGATGACTTCTCTGGCACTCCCACGGAAACCGACGAGGCGATTCCTGTCTGGACGCCGCTCGATGCCATCCCCTATCACCGCATGTGGGAGGATGATCAGTATTGGCTGCCGCTTCTCGTCGCCCGACAAGCCTTCCTCGGCCGCTTCGTCTTCACCGGGGAGCAACTCCGCTGGAGTGAGGTCCGCACCGACGTGACTTGGACCTAGAGACACACGCGATTTACCCAATAAAAAAAGCCGCTCTCCCTCAAGGAGAACGGCTTTTTTTGAATCTTTGTTAGTAACTCTTAGAGAGATGCCTTCAGCGCTTTGAACTGTGCCTTCAACGAGGAAAGCTCAACTTCAGCCTTTGCAATCTTGTTGGAGAGCGTAAGCATCAGATTAAGCTTGGAGTCCATACCCCGGGAAACACCGCCCTTGCTTGCCTTCGGAAGTGGCGCTGACTTGGCAGCATTTACTGGCTTAACTGCAGGACCACGGCCCTTTTTAAGCTTCACGCCAGCCTTCTTCAACCATGTCATCACCGTGATTTGGGAAACCTTGAACTTGGCTGCCGCCTTGCTCTGGCCACCGCGACCGTGCGTCGCATTGTAGTCAACCGCGAAGTCCACGACCTCTTTCTTCTGCTCATCCGTGTAACGTGTGCCGGATCCTGCTTTGCCGGACTTCACTGCCTTTGCGGCCTTTGGCGCGGCAGCTGCCTTCACTGGCTTAGCAGCTTTCGCGGGCTTAGCAGCTTTCGCGGGCTTAGCAGCTTTCGCGGGCTTAGCAGCTTTCGCAGGCTTAGCAGCTTTTGCAGGCTTAGCAGCTTTCGGTGCCTTTGCGGCGGCCTTCACTGGCTTCGTAGCCTTCGCTGCTTTCTTCGCTTTTGCAGCTGTCGGTGCCTTTACTGCGGCTTCCGCTTTTGGTGCACTTGCTTCCTTCGCAGGTGCGCCAGACTTCTTCAACCACGAGGCAATCGTGATCGGCGAAATCTTGAATTTTTCAACCGCTTGGCTCTGACCACCGCGGCCATTGGCCGTGTTGTAGTCGCTGACGAAGTCCACGACTTCTTTCTTCTGCGCATCCGTATAACGGACACGTTGTGGGCTTGGATTCGTAATAGTTGTGCTCATGACGGCGCCAACCTATGAACGAGTTACCCGCTAGCAAGCTAAAACTGACACATGAAAGGCAGAAATTCCACTAACTGGAATTTCATAGCTATGACTTAGCTCCCGACATGATACTTCTCAAGGTGCCTCGATGTTCAAAATCCATCACCCAATGGTCCGCCGAACGCTCAACCACCGGTCTCGCAACCACCCCGCCGAAGCCGATGAATAGATCAACATCCGGCTTGGTTTCCAAGTCGGAAACTCCATCACCCACCATCACAACTCGCGCGGGAAGCAACGCTTTCTTCCACTCGCGGATAACTTCATTTTTACCAAGATTGCGCGTCGTAGGATAGTCAGTTCCATAACCACGATACGTGCCATCTTCATGAAAATACAAGGGCACGGCCTCCACGTGCACAATCCCCAACTTTTCTGCAAGTGGCTGAATCAAAGGCGCGAAGCCTCCGGATAAAATCACTGGCAACCACCCTTCCTCCTTCAACTCTTGAATCAACTCAGCAACCCCGGGCACCTGCGTCTCAACATAGCGCGCCGCAATCGCATCACACAAACTCCGGTCAGGTCGGATCATCTCCATCCGCCGCGGAAACACCTCGGAAATCGGAATCTCTCCATTCATCGCCGCTTCCGTCAACGCAACAACCTGCCCGAAAACCTCCTCACCTCGCGCCCGCCCTAACTCATCAATTCCCTCGATGCTCGAGAGTGTGGAGTCACAATCAATGAACAATAGCTTCACTCCCGACTCACTCGGCCGCTGGATTTCTAGTTCGGTTCCTTCACTCACCTGATTAAAAAGTTGAATCATATCTTCATTCCCCAAACGAATGCAGCCTTGGCTCGCGGGACGCCCCAGGCACTCTTCATGATTCGTCCCATGAATGTAAATGAAGCGCTCGAAGGTATTGGCATTTTCCTCGTCCAGCCCCTCTAGCCGCAAAATCCGGCTGAGTATCAAATCCTCACCCATCGCATCTCCCGGCTGCCACTGCCCCACGGCTTGCCGCTGCTTGAAAATCGTCCCCGCATTCATACCTTCACCAATTTTCTCACAAATCCGGAATTTCCCTAGCGGTGTCCGATAGCTTCCGACTTCGAAACCCGCACCTTTGACGGCGGTGGAAATTGAATAATTCGCAAGCACCCTCCCCTCGTCCTGAATTTCGAGAGTCTGGCGGTCGATTGAAACAACGAGGCGTCGTGCAGAGATCATGATGGTGTGAGAACGAGCAGTGCATTATGCCCGCCCATGCCGTGAGAAAGCTTATAAACTGGACCCGCAACATCAAGAACTTGATCAGGAACCTGAAAACCCTCCGGAGCATGCCGCCCAGCCAGATTCGGTGGCAGTTTGCCAACCCGCAAAAAGCTCGCGATGATCACACTCTCCAACAAACCACTCGCACCAATGGTATGCCCCGTGAATGGCTTTAACAAATGCAAGGTCGGGGACTCACTCGCAAATGAGCGCCGCAACCACGCCGGATCAGCCACCGCCTGCACCGCCGTCCCCGTGGCATGCGGGCAAAGCGCCGCCGCCTGCCCATGCAAACGGCGCGCCTTCTCCAACAACTCCGGCGTCCGCCCTCCATCTGCCGGAATCCCCACCGGATCACAGGCATCTGCATTGCACTCATAGTAAGCCAAACTTGGGTAAACCCCGTCACGCACTTCCAAGGCCATCGCCGCTGCTCCCTCCGCCGGAATGAATCCCGATGTCTTTGGATGATAGGGGTCCAGATCAAACACTTCCGCCAACAAGCCGGACGAGGCATAGTTATCTAGCAAAATTGGCACCAATGGCAAATCCACCGCAACCGCCAAGGCACGCGGCGCCGCTCCGGATCTCACCAACATCATCGCGATGCCCACCGCATCCAAGCCCGCAGCACAACCACTCGCTAGAACATGATTCGGCCCGCGGATCCCCAGCTCAATGGTGATGGCCGCCGCTGGCTCGCTGTGAATGGTGTTGCTCGCCGCCATCAGCCGGAAGGGTCTCCGCCCCGGCCATGGGCCTAACCAACCCGCGGCGTTCCCACGGCTGGTCCCCAAAACCAAGGCGGCATCCGCCAAATCCTCCGCCGTCCACCCGGCTTGCGCCACCGCCTCGCGTGCCACATGCAGCGCCGCCATGGTCGCCGGACTCCATTTGCGATGCAGCAATTGCCCCCGATCTTCAATCCACGCCCCCGGCCGCGACGCATGCGCACTCGCAGATCCCAACAAGTTGCCCAAGCGCTGAAACGGCACCTGCCGCCCCAACACCGCCTGATGATGAGTCCTCACATCCGCGCCCAGTGCGGACATGGCCCCTAAGCCGGTGATCGATAGACTGGATGAAGTTGCCACTGCGTAAAATCAATTGCGCGGCGCTCACCGCATCTTAAAAATCACGCGGCCCGTCGCACTGGAAAATGTTGCCCACCCGCCAGTCTCGCGTCCGCTGGCGCTTGAAAGCATTTCCTCCTCCGCTTGACCAGTGAATTTACCTCAACTCGAAGCGCACAGAAAGTTTGTTTTTATTTGGTATTTTCAACAGACCCGCACAGTCTCCGCTCGTCTTAACGATGAGCACAGTCTTGGAAACCATCGATGGCGGCACACGCTATCTCGAAAAGCGCGCGATTGAAGATGCGCGCCGCAACATGCAATTGCTCGTCGCACACCAGCTCGGTTGCTCTCGCATGGATCTCTACCTTCAGTTCGACCGACCAATGGCGGAGACGGACCTCGCGCCCCTCCGCGAAATGCTGAAAAAACGCGGCGATGGCACACCTCTCCAACACCTGCTTGGCACGGTTTACTTCCACAAACACGAATTTAAAACCGACGCACGCGCCCTCATCCCACGCCCGGAAACTGAGGAACTCACCGAGTGGATCCTCTCATGGGAACTCCCGCCCTCACAACACATCCTCGACATGGGCTCCGGCTCTGGCGTCCTCGGTCTCTCGCTCGCCGCCGCTCGCCCACTCTGGAATGTCACTCTCGCCGACGTCTCACCCGCAGCACTCTCGCTCGCTCGCGAAAATTCTGAACTCCTGCAACTCAGCAACACCTCGTTCACAGAAAGCGACCTTTTCTCCGCCATCCAGGGCCCTTTCGATGGCATCGTTGCCAATCTCCCCTATGTCCCAGAGGCCGATCGCTCGACGCTCTCACGCGAGGTCATGCATGATCCTCCGCTCGCTCTCTTCAGCGGCGTGGACGGCCTCGACCTCATCCGCCGCTTCATCCCCCAAGCCTTCGAATACCTAAAACCCAATGGCTGGCTCGCCTTGGAAATCGGCTACGATCAAGCTTCCATGGTCCGCGAAATTCTCCAAAACTCCGCCTTCTGCGACATCGATGTGAAATCGGACCTCTC
>JBILPN010000128.1:0-8089 GCA_044373865.1 Luteolibacter sp.
GAGATCGGCGATGAGGGGATTGCGACGGCGGGAGACTTTGGCGGTTTTCAAAAAGGAAACATCCATGCCGGCGGGGCTGCCGTCGTTCTTGATGCCGAACCACAGCTCGCCGCTGCCATGCTTATTGAGAATGGCAGCAATGGAATTCAGGCCATCGCTGAGTTCAACGAGGCTTTTCTTGAATTCAATGGTTTCCGATTCGAGCATGGACGGTTGGAAAGGATGAAGAGAGTAGGAAAGCTGTGGAATACGGAGCTAATTCTATGTTAGGCGGAAGTAGGTTTGGATTGCGTTGATGAGGGTGGTGGGGCGGAGTCCTCGGCTTACGGGATTGGATTTCAACGCTGCGCTGATGGCTGTCCAATCGGGTGACTCCGCCGGAAATGACTGGAGGAAACGGGCGAGGTCGGCAGTTACGGCAATCGGTAGTTCGGGACCGGGTTCACCGGGCAGGGTGGCGGCGAGGAGGAAGCCGTCGTTTCGGTGTTTTTTGATTTTCTTGGAGTCGATGGATTCGCCTTCCGCTTTCCGGCGGGTGAGATCCAGCCAGGCGAAGGCCTTGAGAGGAATCAGTGATGTTGCGTTGGCGACTCCCAAGCCGTCACGGTTGTCGTGGTGGGTGCGGATGAGGGTGTAATAATCCTCGTTGAGAAGAATGGCGGAGAGGCTGTGATGATCCGGTTCGATCTCCACGGGGATGACTTCGCCGGGGGCAAGTTCGAAGCCCGTTGGATTTCGGCTGAACAATTCGATTTCTGCCGGGAAAGACTCGTTGGTGGGATCTGCGAAGCGATAGAGTTCCGGGCTGCCATTCGTGCGTTGGCGGGATTGATAGCCGCCTTCGGTAATGAAACCGCGCATGGCTTTCACGAACTCCGGGGAGATGACCTCGATCAAAAGCACCAGGTCCAGATCCTGGGTGGCGCGAAATGGTTGGCGGAGTTGATCAAACCAAAGGTCGCAGGCGGCACCGCCGATGAGAATGAAGGAACCTTCAAACTCGCTGAAGCGGTCCCGGAAGATGTCTAGGCCTTTTACCATGGCATTTGGTCGATGAGGGTTTCCAACTGCTGCTGAACCCGCTCGTCCGGGAAGTCACGCAGGCTGAGAAAGAGGGAAAGTGGATCGACCATGGTGGTATCGCCGAACAGAAGTGGATTGTAGCTCCAGCTTTCGAGGCGGAGGTTCGCGTCCTCTGGGCTCCTGCAACCCTGATAGAGTCCGTGTTTAAGGTTGGCTTGGCATGTAGCGGAAAGCAGCGCGTAGGTGGGCAGGCGATCGTCCGCCATGATGGTTTTCCGGCTGAGGGCGGTGAGACCCGCGACCAGTGCTGGGTAACTTGGCTGATCCCAGCGAACCCAGAGGGTTTTCTTAACCGGACTGGATAGAATGGGCTGAACGGTTTCCCAGAGGTCCCTGCCTTGGGTGGTGAACTCTAGCGCGATGGAACGGCCCATGCGGGCGGCGCGGCAGACGCCTGTCGCCTCCAATTCATCCTTCACCTTGGTGAGCATGATGGGCGAGTAGCCGATCTTTTCCGCGATGTCCCGCAGTGGGAGGTTTTCCAGAGGCTGGCGCTGGAGGTGGTAAAGGACGAGGCACTGGGCGGCCGGCGTGAGTTTTTTCCCCTTATCCGGTTTAGGCTGGGTGAAGCGCTCGCGCAGATCAATCAGGGCTGCGGGCAGGAAGGTCTGACTGCCTGGGACAATGAAAGGGATCCCCAAGCGAACCATGCGGTTGCGGGCGTACGAGGGGAGTCGCTGCAAGACCAGCGCCACGGATTCCGTGAATTGGGGCTGCATGAGGCGGATCTGGTTTTCGTATTCGCCGGGGGATTCGGCGTCCCCATTTTCCTTCTCCAATGCGAGAATGTAGCGTTTCCCAAAAAGGCGGATGTTCTGAAAGTCGAACCGCTCCCGAAGGAAAAGAGGCAGATTGGCAGCTTTCTCGGGTGCAAGGTCAGGCCGCTCCCCCGTGAGGGGTTCGAGGTAGTCGAGCAGGCGTTGTTGCAGGGAAATCATTTTTAATACAGTAATAAGGCACGATACATTCGTCAAGTGTATCGTGCGGATTGTGGGTATTCAGGTAGAAGGCATTAGGACGTAGATGCCGAGGACGTCCATGGGAAGGACTGGATAGACGACGCCGAAGCGTTTCTTTTCCACGAGGGAGGAGAAGCGCTCGTGGGCATCGACGAGGTGCTGGCATCGCTGCTCGGCGAGGAGGTCGAAGGCGGGGCGGAGCAAGGGAATGGCGGCGACACGCTCTTCGATGAGGCGGGCGCAGCGTTCCGGGGTGAGGTCGCCATCGGGGCGTGCGTTGGCGAGGAGTTCGCGGGCCTCGTCCATCGTGAGGTGGTCGTTTTCCTGCGGGGAGCCGCGGTAGCCCCAGAGAAGCATTTCCTCGGCGACGAGCTGGTGGCCGGCGGCGCGCTTTTCCTCGATGACATTGCGGCAGCGGAACATCAGGAGGGTGGTTGGTTTCTGGACAGCGGCCGTGCGCAGGACGGAGGCGCGAGCGGCGCGGAAGCGGTTTCGCTCGATGCTGTGGGCGAGCACCATCTGGCAGAGTTGTTCGACGAGCGGGTGATTGCGACCGAAGTAGATGTGGCCCTCCGGTGTTGGGGATTCGAAGGAGACTTTGACCGTGGGTTTCGCGGGGAGAAGTGTCTTGGCTGCGGGTGGGAGATTCGCGGTGTAGAGGAGATAGCCGAGTTTCTCGCGGTCGATCTGAACACCGAAGAGAGTCTTGAGTGAGCCGACGACGAAGGATTCCACGGCCGCAGGAGATCCGATGGCGTCGTCGTTCTCGCGGAGGTCCTGTTCGATCTCCCCCGCCTTGATGGCTTCCTGGGCGAAAATCGAGCGCCGCTGGCTTTCGCGATCGGCGGCCTTTTTGTATTTGTCGGAGACTTCGAGTTCGAGTTTCCGGGCCTCGTCGAACTCCTCGAAGTTGAACTCCACCTGGTTTCGATCCGAGCGGCGCGTGCTGATTTTTCGGTCGGGGTTGAGCAGGAGCGACTGGGTGATGGTGTCGATGATGCTCTTGCTGTCTTCCGGAAAGGGGACGTTGATGCCGGTGGCGCGTTTGATCTCGCGGACTTTCCGGAGGATGACATCGAGGACGACACCATCCACGGCGCTGTCTTTTGAGAAGAGAAGATAAGCTTTCACTTCTTTGGCGCGCTGGCCGAAGCGGTCCACGCGGCCTTCGCGTTGTTCAAGTCGGTTAGGATTCCAAGGGAGGTCGTAGTGGAGGACGGCGGTAAAGTGCTCGTGGAGGTTGATGCCCTCGGAGAGGCAGTCGGTGGCGATGAGGACACGCTGGGGGTGGTTGCCCATTGCGTTGATGCGGTCGCGGCGGATTTCATCGGGGTCCTCGGAGGTGACCACCTCGATGGATGCTTTCGGAAATTTTTTGGAGAGGAGTGGTTTGAGTTGTTCTCCCAGATAGATGGCGGTCTGGATGTAGCGGCAGAAGATCACCGGATAGAAGCCGGACTGCAGCCAGTCCTCGACGATCATGCGGGCGGCTTCGAGCTTGTGGTCTAACTTCGGCCCAGTGATTGCAGCGAGTTCCTTTTCAAACTCGCGCATCCGGCGCTGTTGGGACTCAGACCATCCGGCGGCTTCGATTACTTCGACGGGTGCGAGATCGGATTCGTGACCTTCCGGGTTGTCGTGGACGGGACTGGTATCGTCATCAGCCGCTTCATCCACGAGATCGCCGCCGAGTTTCGAGCGGCGGGCTCTGAACATGGCGACACCGGCGGCGGGACTGGACATCACACCGCGCAACAGGCCGAGCGCGGTCCAGTAGTGAACGCGCTTCTGGCGGTCTGGTGCATCATCCCCGGCGACGAGATTGCGCGCAAAATCCAGCACCTTATCGAAAAAGTCGATGTAGGGTTTTGAGAGATCGTAGTCGAACTCGCCGGAATCCCTTTTGGGGAATGGAGTTTCCTCGTTCATCCATTTCTCCACGTCCTGGCGGCGGCGCTGGATGAATTGGCGGGCAAGACGCTGACGATCGGCCTGCGGTGCGGTGGCAACGTCGAGATTTTCAAAGGAGGGATCAAGTAGACCCAGTAGCGAGCCGAATTCCTCAGGTTTGCCGCTGTGTGGAGTGGCCGAAAGCATGATGAGGTGCTGGCCGGGTTTCGCGGCGATGGCTTTGATAAGCGCGTGGCGCTGCTGCTGGGACGCGGCGGCACCTTGCGGGCGGGCGCAGGTATGGACTTCGTCCACGATCACCAGCTCGGGGCACTCGTTGATGAAGGTGGCGCGGCGGGTGTCCTGCTTGATGTAATCGACGGAGAGGACCTGGAACGGGTAAAATTGATAGACCGAGGTGTCGCCCTGAATTTCCCGGTCCAGGCGGGCTTGTGTGTTGGAACGGATGACCACGGCCTCCACGCCGATCTTGTCGCGGATTTCCTGCTGCCATTGGTCGCAAAGGTGTGGCAGGCAGATCACGGCAAAGCGGCGTATCTTGCGGCGGTCTAGCAACTCGCGGACGACGAGCAGTGCTTCGATGGTTTTTCCTACACCGACGTCATCCGCGACAAGCAGGCGCACGGTTTCCTGGCGCAGGGCCATGACCAGCGGCACCATTTGGTAACTGCGGGGGCGAAAGGAAATACGGGCTAGGGCGCGGAATGGACCGGCACCGCTGCGGAAGGCCAGGCGCGCGGCGTCATGGAGGAAGCGGGCACGGGCGAAGTCGCCTAGGTCTTCGGGGCCAGGCCGGGGGAATTCCGCGTCCCGGGGTTGGTCAGCGGCTTCCGCGATTGGCAGAAAAATGCCGGTGGCCTCCTCATCGGAACCGCCGAGGGGCTTGATCATGAGGAGTTCCGGATCATCCGAAGGCTGCACGACCCAGTCGCGCTCGCGGATTCTAACGAGCGTGCCAGGTTGACGTGAAAGGGTGAGGGGCATGGGAGTTAGCGGACTTTTTTGAAGATGTCGGGATAGCGAGTGACGAGTTCAGCGAGGTCGTCCTTGTAGTGATAGACGATGATTTCGTCACCTTTGTTGCGGATCAAATTACGTTTTGCCGTGTCGTCCTCCATGACCTGGGTTTCGTCATGCGGTGAGCCGTCGCAGAAAACCCAGGTGTCCGGGGCGTAGAAGAAATCCGGTCGCACGTAGATGCCGGGGACGCCTTTTTGTGCTTCGTCAGGGAGGCGTAGGCCCTCCTTGTGGAGGAACTTTAGGAAGGTTTCCTCGGTGGAGGAGTTGGAGTCCTTGTCCTTCATCAGGCGTTCGAACTGCTGGTCGTAGGAAAGGCCGCTTTGGGATGTCCGCACCTCGATGGAGCAAGCTGCCATTTTATTCAGGGCATCCTGAATGGAGAAGCGATCGAGGATCAGATGATGAGGCTGGTTGTAGTAACTGAGAAGGTCGTCGTAGGTGGCGCGTTCGGTTTGGGTCTCATCGTCGAAGCGACAGAGGCGGATCGCTTCGGCGACAACGCGCTGGAACGCGTCCTTGTCATTGGCGAGTTCGGACAAGACTCCCAGGCTGCCTTCGCTGGCTTCGTAGAGGAAAAGGTTCGGGGTGTCGGCACCGCCCATCGGTTGGGCACCGAGTTCGGAGGATTCGATCTGGAAAGTGTTTTCGATGGCACGTTTGAGCGCATACATCAGCGAGAGCACGCCGTCGCGGGTGAGGCCGAGGCTTTTCACCGGCTCGATGTAGAGAGCGTCGGCAGTGGAATGGGTCTGGATGAGAACGGAGCGGATTTCCTCATTGGCTGGGGCATCCTGATTGTTTTTTTTCCAGAACCCAGTGTTCATCCCGAGCGGGAAGCCCTCGTCCTTGCGGCCACGGTCGCGGCGGTTGAGTTGGACTAGACGGGCGGCGGGGATGAAGGCGAGCTGAAGAAGATCGTCGCCCCCGGAGCAGATAACGGCACGCTGGACGCGGGACATGTCACCATCAGGAACAGAGAAATAAGTTTCGATTTCAAATCCGAGGCGGCGGCGCTCTTCCTCCTCGCAGGTGATGAATTCACGCAGCTCGGCCTTGCACTCGGTGAGAGGTAGCACGTCGGTAAAGTCCTCTCGGTTCTTCGACTCGGTAAGGTCCACGCCGGTGAATGGACAACAATTTAGAGTGCTTTCCGCATCAGCCAGCCAGTATCCCGATGAGGTGCAGACGCGGACGGTGCGGAGCTGGGTGGGAATTTCAGGCTGGATGATCTGATTGATGCGAAACTTTGCGCCATTGTGATAGATGATATTACCCGGGCCGAATTCGCGCAGAGCAACAATGCGAGGACGGGAAATGTAGTCTCCGCCATCGCCTTCTGTGACGAACACGCGGACTGGAAGGCGGGTAAAATTGTAGCCTGGCAGGAAGCCTTCCGAGGCAAGGTAACGGAACACATAGAACTCGGTCATCTCGGTACCATTGCCGGAGCTTTCGTTCTTGAGAAGCTTGAGCTGGATCGAGGCCTGATCCTGGAGCCGCTTTTGCTGCCGGTATTCATCGCTGCCGAAAATAAGCAGTCCGCTTTCGATGCTTTGCGACGCCTTGCTGAGGCTGGCGCGGGCTTCACGATAGAGGGTCCGCCAACGAGTAAGCGATTGGTCAAGTGAATCGGGAATGGCAGCGATGTGGTTGTCCAGCCAGTCCGGGGTGAACCACCGCTGTTTTCCGAGCTGGGTGTGGAGCGGGCCTAACAGGGATTGAAAATCGTTTCCAATGCGGGTGCGTGTTGCTGAATCCAGCGTGAGGCGTGCGCGAACGTCGGACCGAAGTTGAAGCTGAGGGTGCTCGACTTCTAGGACATCTGTAACAGAGTCGTGGAGTTGGGGCAGACCGATGTCGGAGAGGACAAATGAGTTAAGATGGGACTCGACCAGCTCGCGATTGGCCAGATCCAGACGCGGTGCCTCCACGGAACCCGCGACGAGCTGTTCACGGTTTTGGAAATAATGACGGTCATGCGGGGAATAGGATGAACAATACGTAAATACTAATGCCGCCTGACCGCTACGGCCGGCGCGACCGCTACGCTGGGCATAATTCGCCGGGTTAGGCGGGGCATTACGCATATGAACGATGCTGAGACTGGAAATGTCGATACCCAGCTCCATGGTGGGAGAGCAGAAGAGAGCGCTGATTGATTCGGCGCGGATTTTCGCCTCATCCGGTGTTCCATCGGGCAACTTCCACTCTGCCCGAAATTCCGTCTCGCGTTCGATGCGCGGTTCGTTTTTCAGCTGGCCAGTATGATCCGCGCCACGGAGGTTCTTGAGTGTAGAAAAATCCGTCAGGTAGAGCGTCTGAAAAAAGTGGTTCGGCTTTTCGCCATAGTCGCGATAACTGCGGAGCTTGACCTCGTCGCGGCGCACGGTTTTCTGGTCGCCGGCACGCCATAGGATGTGGTCGAGCTTAAGTTGATAAACGGGCACTTCTTCGTTGGTTTCCGAGCGCGCCTTGCGGGTGGCCAAGTAGTCCGCCCGGCAGAGGGCATCTAGCAGGGATGATAGAAATTCGTCGTAGTCTTTCCGATTCATCACAGCACCTGCGAACTCCTCCTTAATGAAGTGTTTGACGTATTTGCCAAAGGCGCTGGCGAGGCCAAGGGATCCACTACGGTTTTCCCGGCGGTTCAATTTGCAGGTGCGAAGGAAAGATGGTCGAAAGATGTCAGGGCCTTCGAAAGTCCATGGGTTGCGCAGCGTGTCTCTGAATTCCTTGTCGGCTTCGATCAAATGAGAGGATTCCAGTAGAGTCTTACTGTGGATGGCGTATTCGAGGCGGAAGTAATCAAGGATATTACGAAGGAAGGCAGTGCGTTTCGCTGGATCAAGATCGCAGACATAGGGCACATTCGCCCAGCCCGGCTCGTGAGTAGCATTTTCCGTGAGGTGCTCGTAGTCGATACTGAGAAGAGCGCACTTTTCGAGGTTAGGAAGAATCACGCGCCAACCGCGGCGGAGATCGTGGATGGCCTGATAAGTCAGGTATCGGCAGAATGACTGATCGTATTGGGCGCGAACAGTCGGAAACGGATCGGGATCTGACGATCGAGCATAACTACCGAAATCGAGCTTCAACTCTCGGAAGATTGCTTCGCC
>JBILPN010000129.1:0-8079 GCA_044373865.1 Luteolibacter sp.
TGGTCAGGGAAACCGTCGGCGAGGCGGCGAGCAAGGCGGCACCATGCTCGGAAAGAAGCCGCTGCTCGGAGGTCGGGAAATACAAGACCCGGAATGGCTGACAGCCGTCCGCAGCATCCACTGGCGTCAATTTTGCAAAATCCGGGTGCACGGGGAATCCGGTGTCCACGACTTTAGCCGCCGACATGCCTTTTCTCACCATCGAGTCGCGCGTCGCGGCGTCCGTGACCAGCCAGTAATCGCTCTCAGCCCGCAACCACGCGGCATTGATCTCGATGGAGTCGGTCACCACGGTAAAAACCGGGATTTTCGCCGCCCCGCTGCGGAAGATCCGAGTCAGCAAATACGGGTAAAGCGGGTAGGTGCTGACAATCGCGGTGGGCTGGAATCGCTCCACCAAGTCAGCGAGCTTGGCCTCGACGCGGCTCAAAACCCAGGATTCCTGCTGGCCGAAATCGCAGCGGTCAGTTGAACGGTAAATCCTCCCCCAAATCCCGGGAAAATGGTTGGTGACGTAGCGGTAGGCCCAATTCACCAAGCGCGTGAGCCGCGGCAAGGCAAGCATGCAGGGGTCGCTCACTTGGGTGACGGCCCCCATGGAATTCAGCGCGAGAGCCAGATTTCTGGCGGCGCTGTTGTGCCCCTCACCAAAGGCGGCGGTGACAATAAGAATGCGAGGAAGATCGGGCATGGAGACTTGCGCCGCAGAAATAGAGTGAGAGTAGCGTTGCGTCCATCGACTTTTCCAGCTTTTCTTCTCGCAGCGATGCCCCCCCGCAACGAGAAAAAAATCGAACTGAAGCCGGTCAGCGAAAACGCTCCACCGGAACGTCCGGTCGTGCGCTTGCGCCACGAAGGTCCAAAAACACCCGCCAAGCCTCTCCGCCTCGAGGTCGCCCCGGAGGAACGACGGGACAACATCCGCCTCACCATTCCAATCAACGAGTCTTTCGAAACTCGCACCCACCAACCCGGCATCGAGGCGATCATGGATGCGGATTCAATCGACCTGAACCCCTTGGAAAAGCACTGGGGTGAGGAGGCGGCCCAAGACCGGAATATCCCGTGGGGCTGGTTTTTCCTCATCCTCTTGCTCATCGGCGGCGCGCTCGCGTGGTCCCTGACCCGAGTGTCGGACGGCAAGGTCCAAAACGAACAAATCCAAACGGAAATCGACCACACGCTCGCCTCGAACGCCAAGGAGGAGGCGGAGGCGGTTGACCTGATCGAACAAATCGAGCGCTGCTCGGACCAGTTTTTCAAGGCCCGCAGCATTGATGAGATGATCCCTCTCGTCCGCCACCCGGAACGCGTCCGCCCGCTGATGGAACTGCACTACGGCGGGCAGTCGATCCCACCGAACCCAATTTCCCGACGCCGCAGCCTCCAACCGATCACTCTCGGCAATCATGCCAATTTCTGGATGGAAACCGTGCAGCTCAAAGACGCCGCAAAACGGAATATCCTGGTGGAACTCAGCGATTCCAACGAGGCGAAAATCGACTGGGAAACCTTCGTTTGCTACCAAGCGATGAAGTGGGACACCTACGCGATCGAACGCCCGGCCGGCAGCTCGATGGACTTCCGGGTGTATCTGGAACCCGACAATTTTTTCAGCCACGAGTTCGCAGATTCCTCGCGTTGGAGCTGTTTCCGCCTCACCGCGTTGGAGAGTGATGAGACGCTCTTTGGCTACCTGCCACGCCAGAGCGCGCTGGAAGACCAAGTCAATGCGCTGCTGGAACAAAACCGCGGACAGCGCACTTCGGTGATCCTCCGCTTGAGCATTCCTGAGGGCCTGAACTCGCGGCGCGGGGTCCTCATCGAGAAACTTCTCAGCGTGCGCTGGATTTATCTGGAGCCCCCGGAATCCTAGCCCTTGATGTCCATGCCGGATCGGGCAAGCTTGGCGGCGTTGAGCACTCTGTCCGATATTTCAAATCCACCGCCACTCGCTCGTTTGGTCCCTGTGCTGACGGGGGCCGCTGGCTTTCTGGCAGTCCAATACGCTCTCGCACTCTGGAGCCTCACGCAGGCATCAGGGAAAATGGCGAATAAGTTCAACTCGCTCGCACGCGACGAATACTTCGGGTTTCTGTTCTGGCAAAATGTCCAGATGCTTGTCGCCTACGCGGTGCTCACCCTGGCGGCGGCGCTGCTGGTGCAGCCGTTCACGACGTTTTGGACCGCACGCTCAAGCCGCCGGAGCTTCCTCGCCGTGGCGCTCCGCAGCATGGCGCTCACCGCTGGGGTGCATGGCTATTTCACTCTGCGACTGGTGGAAACTCGCCCGTATTTCCTCCACGAGGCGGAGTTTGGGCATTGGTATTACCGGATCCTGGAAATTATTCCCGAGGCGATCAAACCCGCAGTCCTCACGGTTTTGTTCACCGTCCTGCCGATCGCAGTCCTTGGCGTGGCGCTCGGCTGGCAAATCCACCGCTTTGGCCGCCGCGCATGGATCGGCGCCGCCGCCACCGCCCTCGGAATCTTCGCAACTTTCTCGCTGCAAGGCCTGAATTCTCAATCCTCCGGCGCGATCCCCACCCCCACCAGTCCGCAACCGATGAATGTGATCATCATCGGCTCGGACTCACTCCGCGGCGACCGCCTCGGCTGCGCGGGATACACGCCGGAACGCCGCGATGGCATGGCCGCCGCCGGGGTGTCTCCCGCCATCGATGCCTTCGCCCAGCGTTCCTCTCGCTTCGAACAATGCTACACTTCCATCGCCTCCACTCTGGAGTCAGGCGTGCAGTTGATGTCTTCTCAATATCCGCAAAGCAATGGCATCCGCCAAATGTATCCAGATGCGGAGACCGTGGAGGCCACCAACCGCCGCATCGTCACGCTCCCATCACTCTTGCGCAAGCAGCAGTATGACACGGCCGCCATCGGCGATTGGTGCGCCGGTTATTACCAACTGATGCCTCTAGGATTTGAGGAAATTTCAGTTTCAAACTTCGACAATTTTAAAATCTACATGAGCCAAGCGGTCGTCATGGCTCATTTCGTGATCCCGCTCTATTTTGACAACCCTCTCGGTTACCGCCTGTTCCCACAACTCGGCTCTTTCGCCAGCTTCGTCACTCCCGAGGTGGTCACTCAACGAGTGGAAAAACGCTTGGCCAAGGTCGCGAAGTCGAAACAACCGTTTTTCTGGCACGTGTTCTATTCGTGCAATCACTTGCCTTACCGCAGCAACGAACCGTTTTGCAGCATGTTTGCCGACCCCAACTACTCGGGGCCAAACAAAAGCGGCGTGGATTTCGACATCGATTCATTCATCGGCGGAACCGACCTGGAATCGAAATGGAAGGCGCTCCCGCCCAAGGAGGTCTCCCAAATCCGCGCACTCTACGACGCTTGCACCCGGGAATTCGACGGCTGCGTTGACCAAATCCTCAAGGCGCTCGCCGCAAATGGACTCGCGGATAACACCATCGTCGTCGTCACTTCAGACCACGGGGACGACCACTACGAACCGGGCGTCACCCTCGGCCACGGCCTCACTTTCAACGGCGGACTCCAGGCGAACCTTGTCCCAATGATCGTCCACGTCCCGGGCACCACCCCCAAGGTGATCCCTGAAACCGTCCGTCTCATCGACCTCATCCCCACCCTCGCCGATCTCATCGGGGTGGAAAAATCCCCGACTTGGCAGGGGAAAAGTTTCGCGCCGTGGATTCATGGCACCTCCACCCCGGAATTCCGCCCGTTCTATGGCGAGACTGGATTCCCCTTCATCCAATTCAGCGTCAAAGACGTCCAGCGCCCAAGCCTCCCGCCGATGGATGAGCTCACGGAAATCGATCCCGATTACAATTACCAATTCGTCCTCAAACGCGAATACCTCGACCGCTTGATCGCGGCAAAGCAGCGCTGCCTGAAAACCCGCGATTGGAAACTCGTCTGCACGCCCACCGCCACCGGTCAACGCCACTTCTCGCTGTTTCACCTCCCCAGCGACCCGCACGGCGAGTCGGATCTCGCCAAGTCGCGCCCGGCGGTCCTCGCCCCCATGCAGTCGGCCCTCGAGCGCTGGATGGACCAACAAATCGAATCTCCAATCCGCGAAATTTTCCCTCAGGGCGAGCCTCATTAAAACACCACCCCGCATTGCCGCTTGAGTTTTACCCGCCACACGACCAGCTTCACCCCGCTTCCATGAACATCACTGCATCGCTCGTCGCCATTTCACTCACCGCCACACTCCACGCGGCCGAGCTTCCCAAGGTGTTCGCCGGCCTTTTTGAAAAGGACGTCCCGGTGAAGGCTCAGATCGGAATGGTCATGCCGCCGCCGGAAATCAATAAATTCATCACCAAGGTCGAGCTCGCCGCCCGCAAGGACCCGAAGTGGCTGCGCGAGGCATCCGCGCAAGTGAAGCCCGGCACCCCCCTGCCCTACGACGAGCGCCTCGGCCTCACCAAGCCGGAATACGAGGAATACCTCGCCCTCTGGAATAAGCGGGAATTCAAACCCGCAGAGGATGTCATGCTGCTCCTCCGCCAATCCGCCAACGACACTTGGGCTCTCACTTCCACCGGCAGCGCCAGCACGCTCTCAACTCTCCGTTATTCCTCGGAGTCTGATAGCTTCCGCTCGCCGAACGGCCAGCTCAAGCGCATCGATGACATTTCCGCAGACCCCAGCAGCATCCTCGGCGCATGGACTGGCAAGGAATGGAAATTCGAGGAGGAAACCGGACTCGGCAAAACCAAGGAAAATTTCGCCATCGGCCGCTTCGCCAACAACGCCTTCGGACTCATCGTTTACCGCGCCCAAGAACTCTCAACCGAGGGCACTCGCCTGCTCGACAAGAGTCTGGTGATCCGCTTCCCAATCGGAAAACCCTCCAAGCCCGGAACCTCCAAGCCCGCGCCGAATCCTTGATCCCACCACCCGCTCCCGCTCCGCCCTTCCGCAGCTCACCATGAGAATCATCGCCGGAACCGCTGGCCGCATCGCCATCAAGGTCCCCTCAGCCGTCGCCCGTCCCACCACGGACTTCGTCCGCCAAGCGGTCTTTTCCATCCTCGCAGATCGCGTGGAAAATGCCCGCGTGCTCGACCTCTTCGCCGGCTCCGGCGCTCTCGGACTGGAAGCGCTCAGCCGGGGCGCTGCCTCCTGCACTTTCGTGGATGACAGCCGCCACGCAGTTTCCACCATCACCGATAACCTTAAAAAAGCCCGGCTCGACGGCGGCCTCCCTCTCAAGGCCGACGTCCCAAGCTTCCTAAAACGCGACGCCGCAAACTACGATCTGATCTTCGCGGATCCTCCTTACTGGAAATACCACGGCGACAAGGATCACGTTTCAGAGCTCCTCGCCAGCCCTCTCCTCCCCGCTCGCATGAACGCGGACGCCTGGCTGATCGTAGAAATTTCCTCCCGCCAGTCCTCACCGGTCTCGGCAAATTTCACTCTCGTCACCCGCCGCGAATACGGCAGCAGCGCCATCCTCATCTATCAAGCTGCCCCCAGCGCTTGATTCGAAGCACCCACGCACCATGCGCCTGCTGATCGCACTCTCGCTCTACCGCCTGCTCCTCCCGCTGCTTTTTATCGCAGCTTTTCCCGGCTGGATCGTCAAAATGCTGCGGCGTGGCGGCATCGGCACTCAGCTGGCGGAACGCGTCGGCATCTACACCTGCCCCGCCGATCAAGAACCCTGCGGCGCAGTGCATTTTCACGCGGTCAGTGTCGGCGAGGCCATTCTCGCACTCAAACTCATCCGCGAGTGGCAACTCACCTCCCCCAACCGCCGCTTTGTCCTCGCCACGGGAACCGCCACCGGCCACGCGCTCGCCTCGGCCGCTCAGATTCCCGGCCTCCGCGTCACTTACGCTCCCTTGGATTTCCCGTGGATGCTCCGCCGCTATCTCTCGCGCTTCGAGCCGTCACAAATCGTCCTCATCGAGGCGGAAATCTGGCCTCTCCTCCTCCTCACCTGCCAACGCAGAAAAATCCCTGTCCGCCTCGTCAACGCTCGCATGTCACCACGCTCGGCTCGCCGCTTCCGCCGCTTTGCCACTTGGCTCCAACCCATCTTCCGCCTGCTCGACTGCGTCGCAACTCAGGAACCCGCAGACACTGAAATTTGGCTGGCTCTCGGCCTCCCCCCACATAAAATCCACACCACCGGCAGCCTGAAGTTCGACCCCAGCTGCGGGCCGCAACCGACGCAACGCCCAGCCTTCCAAGCCCTGCTGGACTCGTTCGGCAGAAATCGCCCGATCATCCTCGCCGCCAGCACCCACCCCGGCGAGGAGGCACTCATCGCAAACGCCATCCACCGAGCCGCACCCAACGCCCTCGCGCTCATCGCGCCACGCCACGCGGAACGCCGCTCCACCGTCGTCTCCGATCTGGAAAAAATCGGACTCCACCCGATTCTACGCTCCAAGCCACCCGCTCAATTCCCTTCAACAATCCTTTGCTTTGTGATCGACACCACGGGCGAACTCTGCGACTGGACCGCACACGCAGACGCGGTGATCATCGGGAAATCCTTCCTTTCCACCGGCGGACAAAACCCTTGCGAAGCCATCCTCGCCTCCAAACCCGTCATCTTCGGACCTCACATGGAAAATTTCCAACCGCTCGCCTCCCAGCTCCTCCTCGCCGGTGGAGCTCGATCCGCCCACGACCTCGAATCGCTCAGCGCCGCCATCCGCTGCGCCATCGACCCTAAACTCAACGGCGAAATCACCCAAATCGCTTCATCCCTGCTCGCTCGCCATCACGGCGCGACTCAGCGCATTCTCGCTCTCCTGACCGCTTGAAATCATTCTGATATTTTGATGCAAGCGGAGTTTGTCATTTCCAAAATCAATCCCTACTCTTTTCCCCGTGAGTGATTCTTCAAACGATCCATTAAGCAGCCTTCTGTCCAGCTTCGCCCTCGGACCAGCCTGGGCGCGCGGTGCCAGCGACAAGCCTGAACCCAAACAAAAGGCCCATTCCGGTGGTGAAGAACGCCCGCCACGCCGCGACGATCGCGGACCGAGAAGCGGCGGCAGTGGCCCATCACGCGACCGAGATCGCGACCGAGATGGCGGCCCACGCCGGCCAACTCAGGGCCGTGGAAATTACGAGGATCGGCGCAACTCACCCCCTCGCATCGAGGAAGCCGCACCCGCAGAAGGCGTCCGCGTCACCATCGGACCTGACCAACAAGCCGTCCACCTCATCGGCAAGGAAGTCCATCAGGTCGCTCGCGTCTATCCTCTCTTCGATGTCGCAAAGATCCTCCTCGCAGAAAAATCGCGCTGCCGCGCCATCTTCGAGGCTCCCGCACCACACGCCCCACTGGTCATCGGCAAACTGGAAGAATCCGTCTTCCTCACCCGCGAGGAAGCAACCCGCCACCTCTGGAACTCGGACCTGAAAAACGAACTCATCGAAGAGGAAACCATCGAGGTTGATCCTCCAACCGGCAATTTCCAAGCCATCGCTCGCTGTGGCATTTCCGGAGAACTCCTCGGCCCGGTCAATTTCCACTCTTACCAAACGAATCTCCGCCGCCTCCACCGCGAGCGCTTTGCCCGGATGCCGTTTGAACTCTACGCCGCCAAGGTCCGCACCGAACGCGGCGAGGAGGTCGTCAACGCATGGCTCCAATCCATGACTCACAAAACCCGCTGGCGCATCAAAGGCGAAGGCGACGACGCTTGGATCAGCGAACGCACCGACGCCGAGCGCGCACTCGGAACACGCTGCTTCGACAAAGCTTTCTCGGAATCCCACACCGCCGACGTCTCGGGTGCCATCCCCGCGAAAAACCTGTCTCCTTCGCTCCTCACCTCACTCAAAATCGCCGGCAGCCACGCTCGGAATCACCCGGCCATCCTGATCCCCGCCGTCTGCCGCGCCGTGGAAAATGAGCATCTCCCGGTCTTCAAACGCCAAGGCAAGCTCCACACCGGCCCCGCGCGTCCACACCCGCTGCCCGCCAATGCTGTCCTAGCGGAACGCCCCGCGGTCATGGTCGCATGGATTCGCGAAAACAAGCCTGCCAAACTCGAAGGACTCTGGAAAGCAATCCTCCCGGAAGGCAGCACCGCTCCCTCCGCA
>JBILPN010000130.1:0-8048 GCA_044373865.1 Luteolibacter sp.
TTGCGAATGTTCTCGATCATGAATTGCTAGGGTTGGTCCCCGCTTGGAGGCGCGGCCAGTTAAGAGGCGGATGGAAGCGGCTTCAATCGTAATTCTCAAGGTTTATCCGCGAAGCTTTGGCGTGTCAGTGGCAGTTTGGCGGAAATTTTCCTGAATTCGCGATAAATCCTAGGGTTTTCAAGCCATCCGCGCGGCGAGAGGGCAGGGAAATTTCCTGTGGCGGGCGGTGCTTGGGTGAGGCGATTTGCGCAGTTTCCGTGCTTTCGTCGGCGCTTGCAAGCGGCGTCGGCGTGTCGGTGATGGGGGGGCGGGTGAAATTCAGTCGAGAAACTGGCTTGCTCCATGAGGCAAATCCGCGTTCCTTCGATGCTTTATGAATTTTCGCTGGTTAAACGCACTTCTTTGGGGGAACTCGGTCGCTTTGTCGTGGATGTGGGGCCTCGGGCTGTTTTTCAGCGTCCAGATGACCTTCATGTTCGGGCTGCAGGGGCTCTTGATGTTTGCGATTCCTAATGCGCTGGGGCTGATGCTGTTTGGTTTCCTCACTCAGATCGTGGCGAAGGGGCACTCGGGTGGGCAGGAGTCGTTGGCGATTTACTTCGATAAATTTTCCAAACCCTTTCGGCTGATTTTTTACATTTACCAGGTTGTCGCGCTTTCCCTGACAGTTTTTGCGCTGGTAAACTATCTGTTTGTCCCTTTGCAGTCGGCGACGGGGGCTTTGTATGGGCTTTACCTCTGCCTGATTGTTTTCGTTGTGCTGGCGGCGGGCTGTCTGTTTGGCGAGGAGTTTGGGATTCAAAAAATCAAGGTGAGTCACGCCATGCTCGGAGTCTTGTTGCTCGGCTGCGTGGGTGTGATTTTATTCGGTCTGGATCCACTCAAGCCGGATCCATTCCAGTGGACGGCGCCGTTTCCTGAGCAATGGAAGGGGCCAAGCTTTTTTGGGTATGCCATTCCTTTGGTGATTGGTCTGTTGGTCGGCCCTTGGCTGGACCTTCAACATTGGCAGCGGGCGATTCAGATTCACCGGGAAAAGACCTCGATTCGGACGAGTTACTTTTTTGGTGGGTCGATCTTTTTCATGATGCTCCTGTTTCATGGCTGCCTTGCGCTGTGGGTCATGTCCAAGGAGGGACGCTCGCTGTCGGCGACGCCGGGCTTGGACGGTTTCAATTATGCGCATGAACTCATCACTCAGTATTTCAGCCGCAACTATGACTCCATCGGCAGCCTGATGCCGCTGGCCTATTTTTCGTTCCTTGCGATTTGCGCCTTAACCACTTTGGATAGTGGCTACGTCGCGCTCAAGTGGTTCCTTGGCAAGAATGTGGAGAAGAGCGAAAACATGCTGATTTCCTTGATTCCCAAGCAAATTTTGGGCTCGCCGATTCCGACCTTCCTGGTCATTGGCCTGATCACCTTGCTGGGGCTTTTGGCGAAGCTCCAACTGGAGTATTTCATGGTTTTCTACGCCTCGTTTTTTGTGGGATATGCGGCGCTTGCGATTGCGCGGTGCTTCATTCCGAATTCGCAGCAGCCACTGCCGCAGATCCGGATGTTTTCGATGGCCAGCATGTCGCTGGTGATCTTTGCCTTCGGTTATTTAAACAGCCAGACGTCGCTGCTGCTGTTGGGCTCGGTGCTGCCATTGGCATACGTGATCTGGTTGGTTTTCAATGCCGACTTGCTGCGCGTGGTGACCGAAAGGGCGGGCGAGGTCATCGAGGCGGCATCGGAAATTCCTGCCATCAAGGCGATTGCAAAAACGGCGATTGCGGCCACGGGTTCGGAGGTCAGCGCGCCGCAGGATGGCCATGCCTTAGGTGGGCATTTTGAGGACAAGTGGTTTGTGTATTCCACGATTGCGAGCTACTCGGACACCAACTCGGTCGGGAATGTTTACTTCGGCATGTATGCCATGTTTGTCGGTAAGGCGCGCGAGTTGTTCTTCAATCGCGCCATGCCGGATTTTGATTTGAAGACGACGAAGTTCTTCATTTTGACTCGCTCATTCGAGCACAAGTTTGTGCGGGAGGCGCGCGAGTTTGACACGATCACGGTCAAGATCCGAGTGGCGGATTTCAATCGGAAATTCTGCACGCTCGAGCACCAGATTTTTGGATCAGACAACCAATTGTTAGGAAAAGGCAAGCAAAGCCTGCTGTTTGTTTCCTCCAAGGATTACAGTCTTTTGGACATCCCATCGGAAGTTTACACCGCCTTCATGAAGTATCTGTGAGTCGCCGAGCGAGGCTTCAGGCTTCCAGCAACTCTTCCCGGGATGTGCCGCGGAGCTCGAATAATTTGAACAAGGTTTCCTCGATCAGATTGTTCGGACAGGATGCGCCGGCGGTGATGCCGATCATCACCGGGCGCTCGGGTGAGAAGAGTTGGGAGTAGTCCGAGCTTTTCTCTTGGCTGAGGTGGAGGTCGTAGTGGACGATTTCTTCCAACGACTTGATGCAGGCTGCGCTGCGGATGAAAAAGGTTGGCACTTGAGGCTCGGCGATTTCGACAAGGTGCGCGGTGTTCGAGCTATTGTAGCCGCCGACGACGAGCAGCAAGTCCATTGGCTCGCGGAGCATTTCAAACAGCGCGTCTTGGCGCTCCTGAGTGGCTCCACAAATCGTGTCAAACATCTGGAAACAAGCCTCCGAGCCATCGCGATCGACGATCGCTTGGCGAATCCGAGTTTGAATTTCCTCGGTTTCACTCTTGAGCATGGTGGTCTGGTTGGCCACTCCGATTTGGCGCAAATGAAGTTGGGGGTCGAAGCCGGGCGAGTGAGAGTCCGCAAAGCGTGTTAGGAACTCCGTCGCGTCGCCGCCGTTGCGGATGAAATTGCAGACGTAGTCAACGTCTGCTAGGGTGAGGACTACCAGATAGTTTCCATCGCCCGCCTCGCCAAGGGCGCGTGAGGCGGTGGCGCGTGTTTCCTCGTGATTCGACTTGCCGTGGATGATCGAGGTGAAGCCGTCTTTCGCATAACCGCGGACGCGGCGCCAGACCTTCATCACATCGCCGCACGTGGTATCGACGACATAGCAGCCGCGTTCCTCGACCTTTTGCATGAAGACGGTGGGCGCGCCAAAGGCCGGGACGATTAGGACGTCGTCGGGGGTGAGTTCGTCGTAGGATGCATCCAGTTCCTGCCATGGGAGAGAGACGATGTCCATTTCGCGCAGGTGGCGGTTCACATCCGGGTTGTGGATAATTTCGCCGATAATGAAAATGCGGTTCTCGGGGAAAACCCTGCGTGAGGCGTATGCGAGATCGATGGCGCGTTCCACGCCGTAGCAGAAACCGAATTGTTCGGCGAGCAGGACGGTGGTGTTGCCAACGGAGATTTTGCCGCCGCGGTCGCGAAGTTTTTCAACGATGCTGGAGTGGAAGTGGATGGCGACTTCGGCAGTGACGCGTTCCATGACGTCGGGGCGGCGGACATTGACGCGTGGTTTCTTGGGAGTGGTGGGAGCGTCGTTCATGATGGTGCAAGAGTACCAGCGGGATGTCAGCGTGACCAAGCCCATTTTCGAAGAGATTGGAATTTCAAGCGGCGGAATCAGCGGATTTGTGATAAACCGGGTGTGCGCAATTGACATTTAAGAGGTGAGGAGTCTGGTGAGGCGGCGGTGTCGCCATGCTGGAAATCGAATTTCATCATGAAACCCATCATTCCACGTGTTTGTATTCTGATTTTGCTGCTGATCCATGGGGTGAGGGGCGAGGTGATTTTGCAGTATTTTGGCACCACATGGAGTGAGATTGAGCGCCGGTTGCCAGAGTTGGCGGAGCGGGGTTATGATTCGCTGTGGCTGCCGCCGCCGTTCAAAGCGGGGGCTGGGACGTATTCGGTGGGTTTCGACACCTTGGACCGATTTGATTTGGGCGATCGTGATCAAAGCGGGACAGTGCGGACGAAATACGGCACCAAGGCCGACTTGGTGAGGATGATTCGGGTGGCGCACCGCTTTGGCATTCGCGTCTATTTTGACAACGTCATGGCGCACAATGCGGGGCCCTTGGATTCCGGGACTGAGCCCGGTGAGTTGTTTCCCGGGGCTCCGGGCTTTGTGCCGGAGGATTTTCATTTGGTGCGAGACGGGACAAAGTGGCGGAAGCCGGCGGATTACCCGGACTACACCAACGAGTGGGAGGTTTTGAATCGCAATCCGTTTGCATGGGACATCGCACAGGAGGTTCCTAACAATGTTAGCTTCAATCCAACCGGGACGGCCGAGGGCCAAACCTTTCCAAAGTGGAGCGGGCTGCGACATCCGGGCAGGACGGAGTGGTATCTGGACACCGGTCTAACGGTGGCGACCAATGGTGAAGGGCAGGCGGTGCATCCATTCGCAAACCAAGAGCGCTTTGAGGATGTGGGTTACGTGAGCGGCGGGGTGACGATCGGTGCTGGCAACGGGCGCTTTGATTTCGCGGATCTCAACTCGAATGGCCAGCATGACTTGGGTGAGCCATCGGAAGCGTTCATCGATCACGGGGTGGACCCGACCGTGCCATCGCGGCAGACCGTGGAGTGGGGCTATGGTGATGGAATTTATAACATGGGGGATCCTGTTGCGGAGGATGTGAATCAAATGCTGTTCCGTGCGGTGCGCTGGTTCATCAACGAGGCCAAGCCGGATGGTTTCCGCTTGGATGCGGTGAAGCACGTGCCATCGTATTTTTTCGGCAAGCAGTCAGGAGCCGACAAGGACTATGTCAATTGGGGATACAACGGGCAGATTCAAGAGCAATTCAATCTCAGCCGTGGCTTCAGCGATTGGTCAAACCACCGGGATTCGCTCTACAGCTCGGCCTATCAGGCGCGGGATGATGCCATGTTGTTCGGTGAGCATCTTGGTTCTCCTCCGTTGGAAAGTGGCTACCTTGAAGCGGGGATGCGCATCGCGAATGACAATTTGCTCAACACGGTTAAAAACGGGATTGGGTCAAGCTTGGCGGGATATGATCAGCCGAATTTTGGTGGATTTGGCAGTGCCTCGCAAAGTGTTTCGTATGTGATGAGTCATGACAACGCCTACCTGTTTGGTGGGGATCGCTCACTGGCGCATGCCTATATCTTGACGCGTGAAGGCTTGCCGATTGTTTATACCGACGGCTACAACCAAGCGGGGGCCCCCGACTATTTTCCCAAGCCATCCGGAGTGAATTTTTTGGGGCAGTTCGGTGATAACAGCGTGATTTCCGCCGTGGCGGTGCACCGAGACTTTGCGCGGGGATACCAAATCGCGCGGTGGAGTGATCAGAATTTTGCAGCATACGAGCGGGTGGATCCGAGGGAAAACAAGGACGGCGGGGCTTGGAATGGCAGCACGATGTTGTATATGATGGCGCGGAATTATCAGCCTAACGGGCAAGCGCGGCCGGTGCAGACAGGATTTCCCGTGGGGGCGACTTTGGTCAATCAATCGCCGTATGGAGGAAAGTTCCGTGCGTATGTGAATGGTTCCGGCCAGCTGGTCGATGGGGGCGGGAATCCGCCGATTGTTCCGGCTGGCGGGTGGTTTGCGTTCACATGGCACAACCCGGTCATGCCATTGCTGTGGCAGGCGGCGGAGCATCGTGCGGAAGTCGCGCCGATTCAGATTTATCAAAATGGCGCGCTTGCCGGTGGCATGGATCACTGGCGCGTGGATGGCGTGGATGGCGATGCGGCTTTCAATCCATACCGCGTGGCGGTGGAGGATACCGCGCCGCGTGCCTACAAGGTGCGGATTCCACGGGTGACGGATGGAACGAATCTGCGCTTTGTGGCGCGGGCTGACGGGAGTGCGGAAAATATCCGGATGAAATTGAATGGTGGTGTGGATCTCAATTCGCAGATCCCTGGCTTCGGGCCGCAAGCGGGTGACTTGCGAGATTTTCCGCCAGGCATCCAAGGGGATTTGGTGAACGCCGGAGACCCGGGCGACCGGGTTTTGCAATCCTCCACGGATACCTACGAAGGGTATGAGCAGATGCGCTATGTGCGGCGGACTTCGGAAAAATTTGCGGCTGCGCTCAGGACGCGGAATGTGATTGGTTCACCCGGGGCCGAGACCTATCAGGCCGTGATTGGGGCGGCTGGGCTTACGGTTTTGAATGGTGCGGGTCCGAACCGGAATGATTCGGCCGTGCCAAGTTGGGTTGAGCACAACCCGGCGCTTTCCAATGACGCTGGTGTGTTGCAGGTCAATCCGCCACCCGAAGCCGCGGCGGGCGTGGGCGTGGATGTTTGGGTGAAAGTTGGCTATCAATTTCAGGCGGATCAAGGTTGGTTGTATTATACCACGGACGGGACGAGCTATCCTGAGGGCAGTCATGGTGTTGGAAAAGGCGGCACGCGCGTGTTGCCTCTGAATTGGGCATTGAATGCCGCCAGTGATGGCACGGCGCTTCCGGATTGGTGGAAAGCGAGCTTGCCACCTCTCGTCGCGGGGACCGTGCTGCGCTACAAGATGGGGTTTCGCCGGACGAATGATTCGCCTTCGGTGTTTCCCTATGCGGCATCGGACATCGATCTAGCAGAGCGGATGGAGACCGTGTTTGAGCTCGATTCCTTCGACGCGACGACCGCGCGCTATCAGGTGCACAATGACCACGGGGCAATGGCGAGCGGATTGGAAGAAGGATTTCATGTTCTGAGAAGTCGGGCCTTCGTGGGACGCAATGATGGGGCTTCGATTTTCCGGACCGAGACCCAAGTCTTCTACTATGACACCGAAGCACCGGGTGGAGCGGTGGCCTTCCCGCGAGAGGGGGATCAGTTGGGTGGTTCCAGTTATGGGGCGGTGGTGCTGACGGATCCATCGGTGAGCGAGGTTTGGTATTACATTGATGATTTGGACGCGGGCAATGATCGCTTGGCCGATGGCAATGGCGTGAATCAGTGGCAGCGGGCAAGCGCAGTGCTGGTGCCGACCAATCTGGGGGCCAGTGGCTTCACCAAGGAGTGGCGTTTCAGCTACATGAACATTCCGACCAGTGGCATTGCAAACTTGGTGGTCCGTTTGAAAGAGCCGTCCTCGGCGGCGGATATGTCACTCAGCGATGTGGACGGGCACTACACCACACTTGAGCGGCGCGTGACCACCGGAAGCTCGATCAATTTCAACATTGGATTTCCATCGACTGCCGGGGAGACGGTGGATGGGAACTACGTGATGAAAGTTTACTTCAAGAAGGAGTTGATTCCCGCAGGCATGAGCGATGAAAGCTTCCTGAGTGATTTTTCCATTTTTGTGAGTAGTCTGGTGAGCGGTCAGCCAGACAACCCGGTGCTGCAATCGCGCGCGGCCTATCGTCTGGTTCGGAATATCAGCGCGAGCGAGCACTCGGTTGAATTCACCTTCAGGAACCTCTACAACGGAAATCCAAATTTCCTGCACACCGTCCGAGCAGAATACCGGCGGGGCACCTTGAGTCTTGGTGACAGCGAGTTCGTCAAGATGCGGGTGGACAACACGCTAGATGCCGACGGCGATGACTTGCCAAATTGGTGGGAGTTGGCGCATGGGCTGGATCCTGACAATTCCGGTGGCCGCCATGGCGCGGCGGGTGACTTCGACGGCGATGGGGTCTCGAATCTCGAAGAATTTCTGTTCGGTTTGAATCCAGCGGTGATGGATGATCAGTCGTTGCCACGCGTGAACTTCGCCCGTCACTTGACGCTGGCGCAGGCGTGGACCCTGAGTTTTCCGACGATTCCGAACCGGATTTACCAGTGGCAGGCGAGTGGTAGCTTAGGTGCTGGGGATTGGCAGAGTCTCGGTTCCGGGGTCAGCACGGTGGGCGCGGCGGGGCCCGGGGTGGTGGAGCGGGATGATTTGGAGGGGCTACCGAAGAGATTTTACCGGATGAAAGTGACCCCAGCTCCGTGATGATCAGGGAAATTGCGAATAATTTGCAGGTCATCGGCCGCATTGTGCCTCCGGGCTTGCCCTGCGCGGTTTCCCGGACATGCTTCGCGGCGTTGTGAGTTCCATTCCGGTTGAGCCATCTTTGGAAGTCTTCGCTGAGCTGGCGAAGCGGGGCAATGTCGT
>JBILPN010000131.1:0-8027 GCA_044373865.1 Luteolibacter sp.
GCCATGCCTGTGCATTGGTATTATGACCGCGACGCGCTCCGCCGGGACTACGGATTGGTCGATCATTTCATGCGGCCGAAAAATCCACATCCCGGCAGCATCCTCTGGCGCTCCAGCTACATCCCCCTCAACCCAAAAGGCGACATCCTCCATGATCAAGCCCAATACTGGGGACTGCGGGAAATTCACTATCACCAGTTCCTTGAAGCAGGCGAAAACACCTTGAATTTCAAACTCGCCACGGAACTGCACCACTTCATCCAACATCACGGCTCCTATGACCCAGACGCTTGGCTCGACCGCTACATCTCGGTCATGACCCAAGCTCATTGGCACAACGACACTTATCTGGAGGAATACCACCGCGGATTTTTCACTCGCTACGCCCAAGGCAAGCCTCCTCGGAAATGCGCCATCCAGGACGAACACATCGGCGGCCTCGCAAGCGTTCCTGCTCTCGTCGCCGCTCTCGACGGAACTCCACGCGAGGAACTCCGGAAAATCGTCAAGGAACACGTCGGCCTCACCCACGCTCACCCCAATGTCCTCCGCGCGGCGGACACGCTCGTTCGCCTACTCTGCAAGGTCACCGACGGAATCCCCCTCCGCGACGCCATCCGCTCGGAAGCAGGCGACTGGATTTCTGGCAAGAAGGCGGAGTCATGGCGCAACCAAGAGGACTCGGAAATCATCGGCAGGCGCTTCAGTCCCGCATGCTACATCGCGGAAGCCATGCCCGCCGCGCTCTACCTCACTTGGAAATACCACGACGACTTCTCCGCCGGAATCATCGCCAACGCCATGGTCGGCGGTGACAATTGCCACCGCGGTGCCGTCGTCGGCAGCTTGCTCGGCGCCGCCTGCGGCATCCCGATGCAATTTCATGTGTCATCTCAAGACCGTTAGAAAAAGACTTCCACCGAATCGTCGCTAACTCCAAATATTCTTGAGTCGCGAGCCTCATCTTGTCTAAGCTCCCGCGCCTCCAATCTCTATGAGCGACACCACCGAACATGCTGGCTTCCAAGCCCCGGAACCCGCAGAATTATCCCCTCTCTTCCCAGGCTATGAAATCGAATGCCTGATCGCCACCGGCGGAATGGGGGCGGTTTACCGCGCCATCCAAAAATCGCTCGACCGCACGGTGGCTCTCAAAATCCTCCCCAAGGAACTCAGCAAAGACGCCGCTTTCTGCGCCGGATTCGAGGCGGAAGCCAAGGCAATGGCACGTCTCAATCACCCCAACCTGATCGGCGTTTACGACTTCGGCGCCGTCAACGACATGCTCTACATCATCATGGAGTATGTCCCCGGGCAGTCGATTTATCACTCGGCATACGGCAAAACTCTCCCCCCCAAGGAAGTCGTCAGACTTGTCTCGGGCATCTGCGACGGTCTCGCCCACGCTCACGAAAACGGCATCATCCACCGCGATATCAAGCCCTCCAACATCCTGCTCGACCTCAACTCGCTCCCGAAAATCGGCGACTTCGGACTCGCTCGCCCCATCGAACGCAAAATCGAAGAAGGCGAGGAAATCTTTGGAACGCCTCACTACACGGCCCCAGAAGTCGTCAACTCGCCTCACTCGGTGGATCATCGTGCCGACATTTTCTCGGTCGGCGTCCTCCTTCACGAACTCCTCACCGGCAAGCTCCCGGCTGATGACATCCGACCCGCTTCTCTGATCGCACGCTGCGACCCGCGCTTCGACGCCATCATCCGTCGCGCCACCCACCCCATCACAAGTAGCAGATACTCAAACGCTCATGAGCTGGAAAAGGACTTGCGCGCCATCACGGGCTCCAGTCCCAACTCCGCCCGCAGCACCCCGGGCGCACCGGCACGCCGAGTGCCTCGCCGCACTGCAAATAAAACCCGTCAGAAAAAATCCAACTCGGGCCCACTGATCGCGTTCCTCCTCGTCGGGGCCATCGCCGCTGCCGCCGTGGTTGCACTTCGCAAACCACCCGCCGCCCCAAGCTCTTCTCAGGCACCTCTTCCTCCACCAACAATCAAGGAAACCAAGCTCTCCACTCGCTCAGACTCGCTCGATGACGAGGCCGCTCGCCTGCTCATCCCCAAGGCTCCTAAACCGAAGCTCATCGAGCCCTCGGATTCTGAAACCGAAATGAAAGCTCAGCAGGAAACTGAAAAACTAAGCTCTCAAGAAGTAAAGCCCCCGGGCTTCGACACCACGGAGTTTTTCCCCAGAGTCCGCAAAATCATGCAGGATAAGGGCAAACCCATCGTCGCAACTTATAAGTCGAACCTCCTCATCAACCTCGCAGAATTCGAACGAACCGTTACCACGGAACTCCGCAAACTGAAATACCGCAGCGAAAAAGGCTTTGCCGATGACTTCGCGGCTTGGCGTGCCGACGGCGGAAGACTCCCGCTCGACGTGAACGACTCGCTGGACTCAATCGAAGATATCGAGGACCTATCGACCAAATACTTGCAACAACAGGCTGAATACGATCAAAAAATTCTCCAGGACCTGAAGTCGCTCACCGACACCTACATCCTCGGAATCAACAAGCAAATCGAGCGACTCCAGTCGGAAAATAACTCGGCCGGGGTCTCCGCACTCAATCGCGAAATCGAAAAGATTGAGGAGGATCCAACTTATTTCCCCAGCACCGTCCTCGGCGTGGAACTGCCCACCGACTGAATAAAAATTTCCCGCCTCGCTTGAATTCTTACTCTGGCGGCTTCGGTTTTCGTGCTTACGCTGCCGCGTGCCTAAAGCCAATTCCTCGCCAAAACCCAGCCTGCCGCCCGCCGCCATCAAACTCCGCGGATGTCGCCAGCACAATCTCCAAGGCTTCGATCTCGACATCCCTCTCGGCAAACTCACCGTCGTCACAGGACCTTCTGGCTCCGGAAAATCCTCTCTGGCCTTCCACACACTCTACGCAGAAGGTCAACGCCGTTACGTCGAAACCTTCTCGCCATACGTCCGGCAATTCTTCGATCGCATGGACAAACCCAAGGTCGATCAAATCGACGGAATCCCCCCAGCCATCGCCATCGAACAAAAAAACCACGTCCGAACCACGCGCTCAACGGTCGGAACTCTCACCGAAATTAACGATTACCTGAAGCTGCTCTTCGCTCGCCTCGCCACCGGACACGACCCAAAAACCGGCGAAATCATCCAACCAGACTCTCCCGAATCCGCCGCCGCATGGGCAATGGAAAACCGATCAGGACACCCGCTCCTCATCACCTTCCCAATCCCCATCCCGCCCAACACTCCCACCTCGGAACTCTTCCCTTTTCTCAACGCACAAGGTTACCTCCGCGTCCTCATCGACGGCAAAATCTGCCGAACGGACGATCCGCCTTCCTCCGAAATCTCAAATCTGAAGGCTGAAATCCCGATCGTTCAGGACCGCCTCACTCTCACTCAAGATCACCAATCCCGCCTGCTAGAAGCCCTGGAAGCCGCCTTCAAACTTGGCAAGGGACACGCATCCATCGTCTCGCAACACGCCGGCGCAGAAACTCAACGCTCGTTTTCAACCGCTTGGACCAACCCGAAAACAGGCTTCACTCTCCGGCCTCCCACTCCCGCACTCTTCTCTTTCAACTCTCCCCTCGGTGCTTGCCCAAAATGCCGCGGATTCGGCCGCGTCATCGGAATCGACCTCGCAAAATCAGTTCCCGACCCTTCGCTCTCAATCGCTCAAGGGGCCATCAAGCCTTTCCAGGGCGAACGCGGCGAGGAATGCCTCCGCGACCTCATCCGCAATTGCCGGGAACGGCAAATCGATATCAAATGCCCCTTCGAAGATCTATCCGAGGATGAACAGCAATGGATCTACTACGGCGACCGTAGCTCCGGAAGTCTTACCCCGGAAGAACTCGAGGAACTCTGGCAATCCGGCGCATGGTACGGAATCAAGGGCTTCTTCGATTGGATGGAAACGAAAGCATACAAGATGCACGTCCGCATCTTCCTCTCACGCTTCCGCTCTTACACCAGCTGCGACGCATGCCGCGGAAAACGACTCCAACCAGAAGCTCTCTGCTTCCAAATTGACGGAAAAAACCTCCCGCAACTCGCGGCTCTCTCGATCTCTGAACTGCTCCCTTGGTTCGCCAATCTCAAACGAAATCATGCGAATAAAACGGCGGATCCGACACTCCAACTCGTCCTAACTGAAATTTTCTCGCGCTTGACCTATCTCGACCAAGTCGGCCTCGGATACCTCTCGCTCGACCGCGCAACTCGCACGCTCTCGGGCGGGGAGGTGGAACGCGTCAATCTCACAACCTGCCTCGGCGCATCCCTAACCGGAACTCTGTTTGTCCTGGACGAGCCCACCGTCGGCCTCCACCCGCGCGATATCGACCGCCTCGTCGGCGTCATGCACGGTCTCCGCGATAAGGGAAACACTCTTGTCGTCGTGGAACATGAACAAACCGTCATGCTCGCGGCCGACCATCTCGTGGACATCGGACCCGGTGCCGGCAGCGCTGGCGGATCCTTGATCTATCAGGGTTCGCCGCTGGCGACCCAAAGCCGAACTCATCACCAAAAATCGTCAGACTCCCCGGGCACTCTCCCTTGGCTCTCAGGACAGAAATCCATCTCCATTCCAAACTCGCGCCGCAAGCCTTCCAAAAAACTTCTCTCCATCCGTGGCGCGAACCGCCACAACCTGAAGAAACTTGATATTGATCTTCCCCTCGGACTTTTTATCGCTCTAACCGGAGTCTCTGGCTCTGGCAAATCAACGCTCGCACATGAGGTGATTCACCTGAATCTCGCACGCAAGCTAGGCCAAGAAATCGATGGCGATCCAGCACCAATCAAGGATCTGAAAGGCCACCAATTTCTCAGCGGCGTGGAACTCATCGACCAAACCGCCGTGGCCAGAACGCCGCGCTCGACTCCCGCAGTTTTCCTCGGCGCCTTCGACCCGATCCGCCAACTTTTCTGCGAAACGGAATCTGGCAAGGCTGCATCCCTGAAACCCGGGTTTTTCTCTTTCAACTCCGGCGAAGGCCGCTGCGACCGCTGCGCCGGCAATGGTTTTGAAAAAGTGGAAATGCAGTTTCTCTCGGATCTCTACGTGACTTGCCCAGATTGCCAGGGACTGCGCTACAAACCTTCTACCCTCGAACATACGTATCAAGGACTCTCGATCGCTGAAATCCTCGACCTCTGCGCCGCAGACGTCGAAAAGGTCTTCAAAATCGAAGCGGCAAGCTCCAAGAAGGAGGCTCGTCTGATCGGCCAAATCCACGCGGCTCTCTCACCCCTCCTCGAAGTCGGACTTGGATACCTCAAACTCGGCCAAGCTCTTAACACTCTATCCGGTGGCGAGGCCCAGCGTCTCAAACTTTGCCAACTTCTCGCCGGAACCCCTTCTTCTTCTGGCAAGACTTCTAAACTCCTCATCCTCGATGAACCAACCACCGGCCTCCACTTTTCTGACATTGAGAATCTACTAACGGTCTTCCAAAAACTCGTCGATTCCGGCCACACGTTGCTCGTAATCGAGCACAATCTGGATGTGATCAAATCGGCCGATTGGATTCTCGATCTCGGCCCGGAGGCCGGACAACACGGCGGCAAGTTGGTCGCACAAGGATCCCCGGAAACCGTGGCGAACTGCAACACTCCAACCGCCCATTTCCTCGCCCGCGCGCTGCAACCGAACAACACTTCCCTAAACCCCACCTCGCGCCGAACCACACTTCAAACCACCATCAGCGCATCTCCAACCATCTCGCTGAAAGGCGCACGCCACCACAACCTCAAAAACATCTCAGTCGAAATTCCCCGCGACCAACTCGTCGTCATCTCCGGACTCTCGGGCTCGGGCAAATCGACTCTCGCATTTGACATCCTTTTCGCCGAAGGCCAACGCCGCTTCTTGGATTCGATGTCGGCATACGCACGACAATTCGCGGAACAATTGGAAAAACCCGAAATCGACCAACTCCACGGACTTCCACCCACCGTCGCCATCGAACAACGCGTCTCTCAAGGCGGTGGAAAATCGACCGTCGCCACAGTCACTGAACTCTGGAATTTCATCCGGCTGCTGTATGCCAAACTCGGCACGCTCCACTGTCCGGATTGCCAAGTTCCGGTCGAACGACAATCTCTATCTGCCATCGAAAACACCATCGCTCGCCACCTTAAAAATGGCCCGGTAACTCTCCTCGCTCCCATCATCCGCGGCAAAAAAGGCTATCACACCGAAGTCGCGGAATGGGCTCGCAAACAAGGGTTCGCAAAACTTCTTGTCGATCGCCAATTCAAAGACTCCGATGGCTTCACTCGCTTGGAACGATTTAAGGAACACGACATCGACGTCGTGATCGCGGAAATCTCCAAAACGAGAATTCACGATCTACCCACTCTCATCAACCAAGCTCTCAACATCGGCAAAGGACTCATCAAGCTCTTCACCGCCGAAAAAAAATTCATCCTGCTCTCCACCAAATCCAGCTGCCCGTCCTGCAATCAATCCTTTGAGGAACTCGACCCACGACTGTTCTCCTTCAATTCTCCACACGGTTGGTGCTTGGAGTGCCGCGGCCACGGGCGCATCCCAAAACGCCGCCAATACCTCGACACCTCACGCTTTGAATCCGTGTTAGAGGCGGAGCTGGATGCAGACCGCGCGGTCGAACGCATGGACGACACGGAGCTAGCGGAATGCCCAGCCTGCCACGGCTCCCGCCTCAATCCCATCGCATCCGCCGTCCGCTTGAGCGCCGGCAGCCATCACAAAAGCGCCATCGCAGAACTCGGCCACCTCTCGATCGACGCCGCATCCCACCACTTCTCGAAACTGCGCTTCACCGAGCAACGCGCCAAGCTCATCGCCCGCGACATCCTACCGGAAATCCGCCAACGCCTCGCATTTCTCCAGGAAGTCGGCCTCGGATACCTCCAACTCGACCGATCTGGAAACACGCTCTCAGGTGGTGAGTCGCAACGAATTCGCCTAGCAGCTCAACTTGGATCAAACCTTCGTGGCGTGCTCTACGTCTTGGATGAACCCACCATCGGCCTCCACCCACGCGACAATGCGGCTCTCCTCAAAACTCTCGTTGCCCTCCGCGACCAAGGAAACTCTCTAATCATCGTCGAACATGACGAGGACACCATCGCCGCAGCGGACCACCTCATCGACCTCGGCCCAGGTGCCGGACGACTCGGCGGGGAAGTCGTCTATCAAGGCTCCCCTCCACGCCTTGGCTCCGCCGCGCGCACTCCGCGCAATGCCAAAAATTCTCCCACCTACCGCGCGCTCTCGGCCATCATTCACCACCCGATCTGCGGATCTCGCCGCGAGGTCGGAAAGGATCATCCGTTCCTAACTCTATTCGGCTGCCACGCGAACAATCTCAAAGGAATCGACGCTGCCATCCCGCTCGGCCGCCTCACCGTCCTAACCGGAATTTCAGGCTCGGGAAAATCCTCACTCATGCACTCTTGCATCGCCGCGCTTTTCAAAAACGAAGCCCCAACGACGCGCGTCAAAAAATCCTCCCTCCCCTACCTGAAAGTCGCTGGAGAAAAGCAGATCAAAGCTTGCTACGAGGTGGACCAAGCCCCCATCGGAAAAACCTCGCGCTCCTGCCCAGCCACCTACGTCAAGGTCTTTGATCACATCCGCGCGCTGTTTGCCCAACTCCCGGAAGCGCGCATGCGTGGCTTCGACCTATCACGTTTCTCATTCAATACGGAAGGTGGACGCTGCCCGGAATGCAAGGGCAATGGCCGCGTAAAACTGGAAATGGATTTTCTCCCTTCAACATGGGTCCACTGCGAATCCTGCAACGGGCAACGCTACAATCCAGCAACACTAGAAGTCACCTTCCGTCAGAAAAATATCGGACAAGTTCTCGCCATGACCATCGCGGAGGCAGCCATCTTTTTCGAATCTCAAACACGCATTGCCCACCCGCTCAAGCTCATGGCGGACACCGGCCTTGGCTATCTACAACTGGGCCAAGCCTCACCCACTCTATCCGGTGGCGAGGCACAACGCATC
>JBILPN010000132.1:0-8024 GCA_044373865.1 Luteolibacter sp.
ATTTCGTGGTGTTTTGATGATGCTCGTGAGGTCGAAAGAGGGGCCGCGCGCTCTCGCGTTTGCCGGGACCTTGCTTCTTTTGATGTTTGGCATCAATGGCTTGAACGTCTTGAACAGCTACGTTGGCCGCGACTTTATGTCGGCGATTGAGAAGCGCAATATGTCGGAATTCCAGTTCCAAGCGCTGCTTTATGCCGGGGTTTTCATTGGCTCCACGGTGGTTGCGGTCTTTTATCGCTTCACGGAGGAGCGTTTAGGAATTTTGTGGCGCGAGCAGCTTACCCGGAAATTGACCGAAGCGTATTTGCGGGATCGCACCTACTATCGCTTGGATTCCGCCAACGGCGTTGCCAATCCGGACCAGCGGATTTCCGATGACGTCCGGGCCTTCACCACCACGACCCTTTCCTTCACTCTCTTGATCGTCAACGGGACCCTGACGGCGATCTCCTTTTCGGGCGTGCTCTGGAGCATCAGCCCCTTGCTGTTTGGGGTGGCAGTGGCCTATGCGGTGCTGGGATCCGCCCTTGCGATTTTTTTGGGGAAACCGCTGATCCGTTTGAATTACAACCAGTTGGACATGGAGGCCGACTTTCGTTCCGATCTCATTCATGTCCGTGAGAACGCCGAGTCCATTGCGTTGGCGCATCGGGAAGGGCGATTCAGCGCACGCCTGAACCATCGACTCAACGCGCTGACCAGCAATTTCCGCCGCCTGATTCGGATCAATCGCAATCTGGGATTTTTCACCAACGGCTACAATTACTTCATTCAAATCATTCCCGCGCTCATCATCGCGCCGTTGTTTATTTTGGGAAAAGAAGAGTTTGGAGTCATCACCCAGTCCACCATGGCCTTTTCGACTTTGCTGGGAGCCTTTTCGCTGATTGTGACGCAGTTTCAGTCGATTTCCACATTCACAGCGGTGACTGCGCGGTTGCACTCGCTGAGCGAGGGGATTGAAAGGTCGCAGCGAGAGTGCCCGTGCTCGATCCAATTGGCGGAAGAGCCAGACCATGTGGTCTATCGGGATGTGACCCTGCGTTCAGCGGACAAGTCGCGTTTGTTGATTCGCAGCTTGAATGTTGAGATTGCCCGTGGGACGCGGTGGTTGGTGACCGCCAAAGATGATGCGCCGAAAGTGGCTCTTTTCCGGGCCACGGCGGGAGTCTGGGATTGCGGTGGCGGAGAGGTGACCCGGCCGGGCCTTGATGAAATTTTGTTTCTTCCGGAGCGCCCGTATTTGCCACCCGGCACCTTGCGCGAGGCGCTCCTGAGGACCGGGCGCGAGGCGCTGACCTCGGATTCTAGCATCATGGAAATTCTCCAGCGCTTGGAGATTGACGATGTGGTGGAGCGGGCCAGTGGACTTGATACCGATCAAGATTGGGACAACCTGCTCTCGATCAGCGAGCAGCATCTTCTTTCAATCACTCGGATTCTGATTGCCAAGCCAGTTTTCGTTTTCCTCGATCGCCCCGGCAGTTCGCTCCCGGAAAGCCAGATCGCCACCCTTCTCGAAATGCTTGCCGAGCAAGGGACAGGCGTCGTGGTGTTGGCAAAAAATGGTGAATCGCAGCTTCGCTATGATGCGCAGATCGACATTCGTTCAGATGGCTCTTGGGAAGTGCAGCGCGCAAACGTGGAGCTTCAAGCGCCCAAGGTGATGTGAAGTTCGTGATCTTTCCCGTCGTCCAGCATGGGCCAGCGCGCGACCCCGTTTTCTGGTGGCAAAGCCCGGCCATCTAGCAAAATGTGAATGACTTGCGCAGCCTTGCCTTCAGGAATGCTGACCTTGATATGATAGTTCGTCTGGCCGGAGATTGTTTTGAAATCGATCGAAAAGCCCGGCCATGAATCAGGGACTTTCGGATCGAGCACCAGCGACTTCCCGTTTTCGACACGGAATCCGAGCACCGACTCCAAGGCCACGCGGAACATCCAGCCCGCCGAGCCCGTGTACCATGTCCAGCCACCGCGCCCGATGTGAGGTGCCGCGCCGTAAATATCAGCCGCCACCACATAGGGCTCCACTTGATAGATTTGCACCGCATCCGGATTGCGCGATTGCCAGACTGGGCTGAGCCGTTGCAAGAGACGTGCCGCATCATCCCTGCGGCCAGCCTCCGCCATCGCGCGGATGACCCAACAGGCGGCGTGCGTGTATTGCCCACCATTTTCCCGGACCCCCGCGACATAGCCTTTGATGTAGCCGGGATCATGAGGCGTGTTGACAAAAGGAGGGTGGAGCAGACGGATGATTCCGTGGTCCTCATCGATCAGTTCCCGTTGTAGCGCGTCCAAGGATTTTTCCACGCGCTCAGGTGGAGCCGCTTTTGAAATGACGGCCCATGCCTGCGCCAGCGCGTCGATCCGGCACTCATCGTCGGTGTGAGTTCCGAGCGGAGTTCCGTCGTCATAGTAAGCGCGTCGATACCATTCGCCATCCCATCCTGCGTCATTGATTGCTGCTAGAAGCGCCTCCCGATAGGCCGTGTAAACCTCAGCCCGCATGGCCTCGCCACGTTTTTCGCAAAGCGGAATCCAGCGGTTGAGAATGGTGAAAAGAAAGAAGCCCATCCAGACGCTTTCGCCGCGTCCTTCCCGGCCGATCCGGCTCATTCCATCATTCCAGTCGCCGATTCCGATCAAAGGCAGACCGTGTTCGCCTTGAGTTAGGGATCGGTCGATGGCGAGGCAGCAGTGCTCAAAGACACTTGCGGATCGGGGGGAAATTTCAGGCTTCATGTATTCCTCGTCCTCATCTGGGCCGAGCAAGGGCCCCTCGATGAACGGCCGGATTTCTTCAAAAACGCTATGATCCCCGGTGACCTGAACATAGTGATCCGTTAGGTAAGGCAGCCACAGGAGATCGTCGGAGAACTTGGTGCGCATGCCACGGTTCATCGGTTCGGGATGCCACCAGTGAGTGACATCACCTTCTGGAAATTGCTGTGCGGCGTGCAACAAAATTTGGTCCCGCATGCACTGTGGGTGGATGGCGGCCAGCGCGCCCGAGTCTTGGAGTTGGTCGCGGAATCCGTAAGCGCCGCCGGATTGATAGAACGCGCTGCGCCCCCAGATTCGGCAGGCTAGGTTCTGGTAGAGAAGCCATCCATTCACCATCAGATCGACTTCAGGAAGCGGCGTTTGCACGCGGACGTGATTCAGCATTCCCTCCCAGAACTCGCTGCTTGCCGTGGATGCATCCTGCATGGCGCTTGCTTGGGTGTAGTGGGCGATCAAGCGGTTTTCCTCCGCTTCAGACATCGCTTCGCCAAAGATCACGCAAATTTCCAATTCCGCGGATGGCGGGAGTTCAAACTGGAAGCTTCTGGCAAAGCATGCGTCTCGTCCGAAGCCGCGGGGGCAATCTGCGGCCTGGTCGTCGAGCAAGGCCGAGGGCGCGGCGATTCCGCCGTTGCCGAGAAATGCCTGTGACGAGTGGAACGAAGTTTCCGCCTCAAGGGATGCGCCGTGCGCGGTGACCACTGAGAACACGCGCCCGCCGCTGAAGTCCCCGGCACGAGGATTGAACGCATGCTGGATTCCAGAGTTCGAGGTCCAGGCCAAGCTTGCGTGGTGGCGGTCCGGAGTGGAGCCGAGGACCAGTGCATGATAGGTCGCAAAGCGCAGTTTGCGTGTCTGCGCTCCGTGATTTGTCAAGCGAAGGCGAAGCAGCTTTACTGGGTCACTTGGTGGAACGATGCACTCGACGCATTGCGAAATTTCATGGAGTTTTGAAATGAATCGACTCCGACCAAAACCGTGACGGACGACGAAAGAGCACTGAGGCGCGCAGGGGCCTGGGAGAGGTGACCAGCACTGCTTTGAATCCTCATCCACCAAGTAAATCGCTTCTCCGTGAGGATCGCGGATTGGGTCATTCGACCAAGGGGTGAGTCGATTCGCTTGGCTGTTGCGAGCCCAGCTGTAGCCCGCGCCGCGCTCGCTGATGATGCAGCCGAAGTTAGGGTTGGCGAGCACATTCACCCATGGCATGGGAGGAAGCTTGAGGCGCCCGGCTTCCAGTGATAAAGGAATCACATACTCGCGTCCATCCGCAGAGAAGCCGCCGTGGCCATTGAAGTGCAAGAGAGGCTCGCCGGCATCCGCGACTTCGTCCGGCGGGAGAGGATCCGCTGGCACGCGAGGTGGAATTTCGGAGGATGCAGATCGATTCAACTCCTCGCCGACCACCCACTGCGCCGAGGCCAAATACCACTCCATCTCGGCTGGCGAAAATGTCGTTGGATCGACTTGATCCACCGCTTCTGGGAGGACTTCCGGCACGTCTGTGCCCATCAGATGCAGTTTGACCTGAAGCCCTTGCGATCGCCAGATGGGCAGAGCGTTGACGATCGCCTGTGTTCCCGGACTGCTCCACGCCGCAGTTGCCACCACGTGAAGTTCATCGTTCGAGCGGGGGAAGCGATGCAGGATTTCCGCGCCGACTGGCGAGTTTGGGACCTCACGATTCTGGCGACCCAACAGCATTTCTGCGGCAAGTCGCTCATGGAGTTCCGTAGTGGGTGTTTTAAATTCTATCAGATTTAGAGTGTCGGCGCAGGTGCAAGTCCGGATAGTTTCCAGCACGGATTTCTCATCATCTGCGGCGGCGGTGATCCAGTAAAGAGTCTTGGATTCGCCTGGCGTGAAAGCCATTGAGCAACGCCACGCCATCACTGGATCTAATACATTTCCAGTATTGCCGGAGAGAGGCCCGGTCAAATCCATGGCAGCAGGATCGAGCGGTGAGCGACCCCGGCCGATGAAGCTCGCGCGGTTGGTTTCCCATGAGATTTCGGTGGAATCCGCGATGAGAGATTGCGCCATCCACGGCCAATTTTCATTGAGCCCACGCGGTCGGCGGCGGGCGATGAGAACACGTTCATTGGCCGCAAGTGAAGTCTGCACGAACAACTTCGAGAAAGCTGGGTGTCCAGCATCGCCCATCGGGTGATTGAGGGAAATTTCTGTGTAGCTTGTCAGCTCGATGTGCCGGGTGTGCTGGCTTTGGTTTGTTAGCGTGATTTTCCGCACTTCCACGTCGGCATCGGCAAGCACTGCAATTTCGGCCGATCGCGAGAGGTCCGTGAAGAAATTGGAGTCAGATGCCAAGCCCCAGCGCCCGCCTTCCCGCAGATAGATGTGAGGTCCGGAAGCCTGAGGGGATGCCTCGGAGAAGCGCGTGAGAGCGACCCAGTCGCGGAACAGTCCGCCGGAGCCATCTGGCAGAACGAGGCTGCGCATCCGACCGTTGCTGTGAATTTGAAGTGAGCGAGCGACTGTTTTCATGGGGCTTGGAGGGTGATTCTGACAGAAATTGGGAGGTGGGTGAGTGTCACGCAGCCAGTCGCAGGATCGACGATAAGAGGATTTCCCGTTGCATCGCAGGCATGAAGCATTCGATGTCCTGGTGGCAGGGGAGGCATGACGAACAAGCCGCCGCCCGGCATGGAGATCCCGCTGACAAGCAGTGAAATTTCGATGAGGCCTGATGCGCGTATTTCAAATTGCAATCTGCCATAGCGGGTCATCAGGCCGTTCACGGAGAAGCCCGAGTCCTCGGCGGAGATCCATGACCATGGCAGACCGGAAGCAAGCACTAGGCTGTCGCTCGATTCGCGTTCGCTCGCAATCATCGCGGCAATTGCTAACAAGTATTCAGCGGCGATCCAAGTGTGTGGAATATCCCCGAGATGGCCGGGTGAGCGAGGGTCGCGCCATGTGATTTCCGGCCATTGGTTCCATTCCAGCGGGCGGCGGTCGGATAGGAAAAAGTCCAGCAACTCCTGTGCTTCCTCGCGCCGTCCGAGGCGGACAAAAGCTCCGATGATCCGGATTTCATACGCCGTGTAATTGAGCCATGGAATTTCGCCTGCGTGCTTCTTTCTGAATCCTGCTAGATAGGTGTCCAGCATTTGGTGCAGCGGCTCGTGTGGCAAATCATCGGCAAAATCCAACTGTGCAATAGCATTGGCCGTGGCGGTGGGATCGAAGTCCGCCCACTCCACCGAGCCGGGAATGTAGTTCAGTTGATGTTGTGCGATGACCTTTTTGATCGAAGCTTGGACGTCATGTTGGAACTGTTTTGCCTCTGCAAGCCAGCGTTCCGCCGCGTCCGCGTGGTCCATGCGCAAGGCGATTTCCGCGGCAGCTTCCAGTCCACGGATTCCCCAGAAGTCGTCCCAATACGAATGCACCGGGTGTGATAGATAGCCCTCATGGCTGGCGGATTCCGGCAGCAAACCATAACAATTTGCACGTTCCGCCTGGGCGTATTCGGGCGTCATGCGCTGTGCGCGTAGAGCTAGCAAGTGTTCGGCCGCTTTGCGAACCGGTTCCCAAAGGGGTTCGATGAGATCCCGGCGCGGATCGATTCGGCATGCCTCACAGACGCCCCAGATGAATTGCCCGTGACTGTCGTGTTCGACCAAGTCATCCACTCCGTCGCGATCGACGACGGATGGGATGTGGCCGTCCTCGCGTTGAAATTGTGCATACCAGAGCAGGAAATTTTCCAGCACCTCCGGCCGGCAAGCCTTGCTTAAAGCAGAGCCCATGATCACACAGTCGCGGACCCATGAGCGGGTGTAGCGTCGTGGGCCAGGTTGGATTGCGGGTCCGTCGCAGTTGATGAGGATGTGTGCAGCTGCCGTGCGAAAACAGGCGATGGCGCTGACTGCCAGTTGGGGCACCTGCCACTCGACGGCAGATAGAATGTTCCGCCACTGTGCGAGTGCCGCCGCATGGCTATCCGATTTCAGGGGAGTGGAGTGTTTGAAGAACGGCACGGAAAGAGTCACGCTGAGATGTCCAGATTTTGCCGGGACTGGCCAAGCCATGGCGGCCGAAGCCAAGCCTGCGGCATCAATCACTTCCGAGCGTGGCGGCAGGTTTCCGTTGGCAAGAAATTCCATCACGCCGCCTTCCTCGAATGTGGCCGCGCCAAATTCGCCGGGGACATGGCTAAACTCAACGCGGCGGGTATCGACGATCAATTCTTTGGGCTTGCAGGAGATTTGATGCACCGTGCTGCGGCCGCCCAAATCCCGGAATGCCTGCCAAGGTGGATTCACTTGAAATGGCCGGACAGCCACCACCAGGCGGAGTTCATGTGCTAGAGAAGTTTCCAGCTGATAGTTCGTCCGCAAGACCTGCGCGCCCGGCTTGCCATCCATCCATGGAGTGATGGTTAGAGATAAGCCCTCCGTGCGCCAAGTGACGACAGGGAACGGGGTGCCGTCGGTCTCCAGCGATACTTCAGTTTCCACATCCGCCCACGTCACCAAACGATTGCCAACGAGCACGAATGGTTCTAGCGAAAAAGCCGCCTCATCTACCTCCACGAGCCCCTCCTCGTTGATCAAGCCGCGGCGTCGCCCATCTGGGCTGCCGATGGGAGTCCAATAAGATTGTTCACGATACCAGTAGCGCGGGAACCAAGCGCGCGGAAAATCCGTTGCGACCGCATGGATGAATTCATTGGGCGTGTGTGAGAACGCATCGGGGCGCAGGCTTAGCGCGCGCAGTGCGGCAGAGCTGGCCTTGGCGAACTGGATGCGCAAGTAGCGCGCCTCGGCGTGAGCTGCGGGGATGTGGCTGCGTGTGCCGCAATCATGGGTTGCCTGGTGAATGCGCTCCCATGTTTCGCGGTCATGTGAAATTTCAATTTCGAAGGCGCGAGGTTCCATGAGAGGAGGCCATTCCACCACCAATCCGCCGAAACGTTGTATGCGTCCGAAGTCCACCTCCCACCACGGGTGAGCATCTGCGGGATCGGCTTGCCAACCGCTGGGCGATGACAATTCAAACACCGTTTCCGGAGCTTGGTTGGGAAGGCTGCTAGATGCGGTCACTGACTTTGGCGCGTGCAAAGTCTCATCCCGCAGGTAAATGTTAGAAAAGCTGATTTTGCCGCGACCGCCTGGCCCGGCGGCAATAACCAGCTCCACCGCGCCGATGACGGTGGGTGCGCCGCCGCCCGCTGGTCCCCATGCAAAAGGCAAATCGCGCTCTCG
>JBILPN010000133.1:0-8002 GCA_044373865.1 Luteolibacter sp.
CACCCGGCCAGGAACGGCCGCGCCTGCTGCCCGCCGCCCGCTACCGTCTCGCCACAAAAATCCGGGGTCGCGGCGTGCATTCGTTCTGCATGTGCCCGGGCGGTTGGGTGGTCCCAGCCTCCACCGAGAATGACGAAGTCGTGGTCAATGGCATGAGCCTCTCGCGGCGCGACTCGCCCTTCGCCAACTCGGGAATGGTCTCGACCGTCGAGCCTGAAGATTTGAAGTCGCTCGCCCGCGAACACGGAGTCCTTGCCGGACTGGTTTTCCAAAAGGACCTGGAACGCAGCGCGAAACAAGCCGGCGGCGGTGGCCAAGTCGCTCCCGGTCAACGTGTGACGGATTTCCTTGCAGGTAAAATTTCATCGACGCTGCCGGACACCAGCTACTTCCCGGGCTTGCGCTCGGCCCCCTTGGATGAGTTGCTCCCGCCTTGGATCACCAGTCGCATGCGCGAAGGGCTACGGCTTTTCGGCCGCCAAATGCATGGCTACACCTCCGCGGACGCCCTGCTGCTCGGCTTCGAAACTCGCACCAGCTCGCCCGTCCGGATTCCCCGCCGGGACGACACGCTCGAACACCCGGAACTGCGGGGGCTTTTCCCCTGCGGCGAAGGTGCCGGATACGCCGGTGGGATTGTCAGCGCCGCCATGGATGGCATGCGCATCGCCGACGCAGCCTGCGTGAGCGCATAAAAAAAGCGGCACTCCGCGAACGGAGCGCCGCTTGACGCACAGGGCCGAGGCCCCGCAGATCAATAGTTGTATTGTAGGGAGAAGTTGAACTGGCCACCCTTGTCTGCCTCTTCATCCGGTGCACTCACTGGCACGGCGTAATCCAAGGCCAATGGCAGCGGACTGATCGGCAATTTTAACCGAATTCCCAATCCCACATCGCTATACACATCCTCTGGACTCACATCCCAGCTCCCGGAATTGACAAACCCGACATCATAAAACACCGCCGCACGCACGGTCTCAATGATCGGCACGGTGTATTCAAGCGACGCATATCCCAACGATTGGCCACCATAAACTTCATTCGTGTAGTCCACATCGCGCGGCCCCACATCGCGGAATTCAAAGCCACGCAAGGTCCGCCCACCGCCAAGGAACATCCGCTCAAACACGGGAACCTCATCGCCGTCCACGCTATCCACAAAGGCCAATTCTCCATTGATGGAGAAAATGGAATCCCACTTGAGGTTCCAATACTTTTGCCCCTGGCCGGACAAGGTGAAGGTATCGACATCGCCACCCATCACCGCGCCTGCCAGCGTCGCGCCTAGGTCAAACTTATGCCCGCTGCGAGTTTGCACCACGCTGTCGCGGCTGTCGAAAATGTAGTTCACCGCCAAGGCACTCCGCAGGAAATCACCACCGATCGCCTCTTCCGACAATTCCGAGTTATTTCCGTTATCCCCCACGAAATTCCGGTTCACGTAGTCGCGCTCGTTCACTTCGGAATCAATGCTGACCTCCTCGATCCGGTATTCGCCCTTGAGCGAGCCCTTCGCACCCAGCGGCTTCCTCAGAGAAACTGCCGCACCGGCGTTCTTCTGCTCGTAGTAATCGCTGAAATAACTGGACTGCTTGAAGAACAACTCGGTTCCAAGCGAGAGCTGCTGGTCCATGAACCACGGCTCCACCAAGGTCACGCTCAGCTCCGAGCGCTCAGATCCCAAGCGCATGTTCATGCCAAAACGCTGGCCGCCACCGGTGAAATTCCACGGGTTGAACAAATCAAAATTCGCCTGCTCAAGCGTCAGGAATCCAACGATGTTATCAATCGAGCTGAAGCCCACGCCCACGCCCACGTTGCCAGTCGCCTTTTCCTCGACGCGCACGTTCACATCCCGGTAGCCAGAGCCCCCGGGTGAACCGGTCGCTTGGACCTCACCGAAATACTGCAAATTCTCAAGCCGTGCTTTGGTGGTTTCCAACTCCACCGAGTTGAACTGATCTCCCGGCTTGAGCGGAATTTCACGACGGATCACCTTGTCCTTGGTCTTGATGTTGCCCTCGATGTTGACTCGCCCCACTCGGAAACGCGCGCCTTCGGTGATTTGATAGGTGATGTTCACCCGGTTAGGCCCGGCGTCGCGGATGTCTGGCGTGACCATCGCATCCGCATAGCCCCGCGACCCGTAATAGCTGCGGATCATCGTGATGTCCGCGCGCATCTTCTTGGAGGAATACGCATCATTGCCATTCAGGGTCAGCCCCGGATAGAGCTCCTCGGGCTTGAAAACGCTCATTTTACCAAAACCAATTCCCGCCACCGTGTATTTTTCACCCTCGTTGATTGGAATGACCAAATCCACGCGACCGTCCTTGACCGGCTCACGGCGGATGCCGGGGCTGCTGGCGCGCAGATAGCCCTTGCTCCGATAGTAGTCCAAAATCGCATCCAAATCCGTATCCAACTGGTCAGACTCAAAGCGCCCGGACTTGGTCAACCAGGAAAACCATCCCTTTTCCTTCAACTTCATCTCCTTGCGCAATTCAGGATCGGTGAACTGACTCACGCCCTCAAACCGGATTTTGCGAATTTCATTTTTCGTCCCCTCGTCGATCACGAAAATCAAGTCGGAAAGCCCTTCTTGACCCGTCGCCTGCGTGCGGTGCGTGACGGTGACATCCGGGTAGCCATAGCCTTGATAGTATTTCTCAATGTTCCGCCGCGCTTCCAGAATCTGCTCGTCGCTCATGACTCCGCCAGCCTTCATCTTCGACTCTTTGTTGAGCTTCTGATCGGAAAAAATCGAATTCCCCACAAAGCCAACCCCACCCAAGGCCGGGCGCGTCGCCAGCTCGGCGATCAAACGCACGCCATCTCCCACCGGCTCCGCCAAAAAGCGAATGTCATCCACCAAGCCTGACTCATAAAGCGCCTTGATGTCGTTGTCCACGTTCTCCGCACGATAGACCGTGCCGGACTTGGAGGCCATCAGGTTCCGCAAGCGCGCCTCATCCACGGTCTTCGCCCCCCGATACCGAACAACGACCTCCGCAATGTTTTTCCCCTCGAAATCCTGCGCGTGCAAGGTGCCGACGGCAGAAACGACGATCAGCGAGGTTAGAGCGGCGAATTGTCCCACGCCACGCGGCATGAGATTGGAGGATGGGGTGACTGGACGCATACAATTCAAAGGATTGACGTATCAAGCCCGCTGCGCCCCCGCTTCGTCAAGGTCAATAGACGGCGAAGAAAGCGACAAAACCAATCGATGCCGAAATCCTTGCCCCCAGCGCCTTCCTCATTTACACCTCCCGCGTGCTCACCATTCACAAAATCTCCAAAACGCTCGGCGGACGCACTCTCCTCCGCGAAGCTGAAATGTCCATCAACTGGGGCGAACGCGTCGCTCTCGTCGGACCCAACGGGGCCGGCAAATCCACTTTGTTCCGCATGATCCTTGACGAGGATAGCCCGGATGAGGGCTCGATCGAACGCGATGAATACGCCGTCGTCGGATACCTCCCTCAGGAAGCTGGCGAACCAACCGACGAAACCATCATCGAGATCGCCATGGGCATCACTCCCGAAATGATCGGCCTCCTCCGCACAATCCGCGAACATGAGGCCACGGGCGACCTCTCGCACCCGGACTTCGCCCACGCACAAGACCAATTCACCGCGCTCAATGGCTATCAACTCGAACCCAAGGCGAAAAAAATCCTCCATGGCCTCGGATTCAAGACTGACGACTTCAACAAGCCGGCCCGCGAATACTCCGGCGGCTGGGTCATGCGCGCCCACCTCGCCCGCCTGCTCGTGATGGAGCCTGACCTGCTGATGCTCGACGAGCCCACCAACCACCTCGATCTCCTCTCGCTCCTGTGGCTGCAGCGCTATTTGCTGAATTATTCCGGCGCGATTCTAATGATTTCCCACGATCGTGACTTCATGGACTCGATCATCGAAACCGTCATCGAGATCGACCCCGACGCCGCGCTTCTCAATTCCTACACTGGCAACTACAGCGCCTACCTCGACCAACGCGAAAAACGCTACGAGCAAAACGTCCAAGCTTACCGCAACCAGCAAAAGGAAATCGAGCACGTCCAGGAATTCATCGACCGCTTCCGCCAAGTCGGGTCGAAGGCCGCCCAAGTCCAATCCCGCATCAAGACCTTGGAGAAATTGGTCCGCATCGAGAAACCTCGCACTCCGCGCAAACCCTTTAAATTCAACTTCCCTCAACCTCCACGCTCCAACCAAAAGGTCATCGAGCTGCAAAAAGTTGGCCAAGCCTACGGCGAGAAGCGGATTTACAAAGACCTGGACCTCACCATCGAGCGCGGCGATCGCATGGTCCTCGTCGGCCCGAATGGCGCGGGCAAGTCCACCCTCCTCAAAATCCTCGCCGGCGTCCTCCCCATCGATGCCGGAAAACGGGAGCCTGGCTACGCCACGAAAATTGGCTACTACTCGCAGCACCGCGCCGAGTCGCTCAACGAAAATAACACAGTGCTGGAAGAGGTCATGGGCGCATGCACCACCCTCCGCGAAGAGGAGGCCCGCTCAATTCTTGGCTCGTTCCTATTCCGCCGCACCGATGTGGAGAAACGCTGCGGCGTGCTTTCCGGGGGTGAAAAATCACGCTTGAACCTCGTGAAATTCCTGGTCGATCCACCGAACCTGCTGCTCATGGACGAGCCCACCACTCACTTGGATATCCTCTCCATTGACTCGCTCGTCCAAGCTCTGAAAAACTACGAAGGCACGCTGGTGTTCATTTCCCACGACGTCCATTTCATCCGCACTCTCGCAGAAACCACGCTCCACGTGAACAACGGAACCGTCACCCGCTACACTGGCGGCTACGATTACTTCATCGAGAAATCAGGTCTCAACGACGACCGCAGCGCTGTCACGGCCTAAGCAAGCGCTCAAGTATGCACGCAGCGCAATTCCAAGGACCCAACCCGACCCAAGCCTGAATTGCCATGAACCACGAGCTGCTGATCCTCATCGCCGGAGCGATCGCAGCTTACTTTCTTGTGCTCTTTGCGCACTCGCTGCGCCATCGCTACGGGCTGGCGCACTTCCACGCGCTCATCGGCTGCCTCACCGCACTGATTGTCTGGATCACCGACGCCGGCACCAAGGTGGAGGTTTTCGGCATGTCGCTGATGCTGGGCTCGACGGTTTTTTTCACTGCGCTCCTGCTAGGCGCGTTCGTGGTGTATGTCTTCGACGGGCCACACGCCACGCGCATTGTGATTGTCTCAATCATTGGAGTCTCGGTGATCATTCCGCTTGCGACGGCTGGCTTGCACTGGTTCGTTGCGCATTCGGGTGATTCGCCAAGCGCCTATTACCCACCGCAAAGCTTGCGGATTTACGCGGCGTCCATCCTAACTGCTCTCGCGGATTTAATCTTCTTGGCCATCGCATGGGAGTTTCTCGGCAAACCGCAGTTTCATGTCCAACTTTGGGCACGCGCCTTCTTCACCCTGTTAGGCGTGATGTGGCTGGACGTGATCCTATTCTCCAGCGGGGCCTTTTTCGGCTCCCCTGACTATCTGCACATCATGACGGGCTCATTTGTCTCACGCTTCGTCATCTGCCTCTTCGCCTTCCCCTTCCTCTATCTCTACCTCCAATGGCAAAACCGCAAATCCAACTCCCAACTGGAGAATCGCCCGGTCCTTGCCATCCTCAACGAGTTCAGCGAGGTCCGGATGGAACTGGGCCGCGCGCAACTGGAAATCGAACGCCGCCGCCAGTTGGAAACGGAAAAGGAATCCTTGATCCGCTCCCTCCAACAGGCGTTAGATGAGGTGAAAACCCTCCGCGGAATTCTCCCAACGTGCTCGTATTGCAAAAAAATCCGCGACAAGCAGGGAAGCTGGCAGCCGCTGGAATCCTACATCCAAAAACACAGCGACGCGCAGTTCTCCCACGGAATCTGCGACGGCTGCGCCAAAGAAAATTTCCCTCAATACAATCTCACCCCCTAATATCGTGACCGATTCGACGTTGTTTTCAGAAGGCTCGCCCCTTCGTGACAAGATCCCGTCCGAGGAATTACTGCCTTTGGTTTACGATGAGTTGCGTCATCTGGCGGCGCGGCGGATGACGACCTACGGCCCTCAGGCCACGCTCCAACCGACAGCCCTGGTGCACGAGGCATGGCTCCGCCTAGCAGAAGTCCACGACCGCTGCTGGAATGACAAGGCGCACTTTTTCAGGACGGCCGCCAAGGCAATGCGCGGGATTCTAGTGGACCGGGCACGCCGAAAAACCGCGTTGAAACGGGGCGACCGACTCACGGAGCTTTCCATCGACGACCTCGAAATCTGCGCCGCTGAACCGGAAGATCGGCTCCTGATGATTGACGACGTTCTCGACCGCCTGGAACAACAGGACGAGGCCAGCGCACGAATCATAACACTCAAATTCTTTGGCGGACTCACCAATCGCCAAATCGCAGAACTTCACCAAGTGACCGAACGGACCGTGGAACGGCAGTGGGCCTACGCCCGGCTGAAACTCTACGAGATGATCGAGGACGACCGCCAAGGCAGCGCATGAACGACCCTTTCGAAATCGAGGAAATGCTGATCCGGGCGGCCACCGAGTTTCCCGACTCTGACGAACGCGCGCGCTTCTTGGACTGGGCCTGCCGTGGCGATGAAGAGCTGCGGGCACGCATGACAAAGCTGCTGTCGATCCAAGAAAACTCGGACCGATTTTTCGATTTTAAACCGTTCGAGATCACTGAGGAGCATCGCGACAAGCCCTCAGCCAAGGCGGCCGAAGAAGGCGACGGCGGTGAAATCGGCCTGAGAATCGGCAGATACCGCTTGATCCGGCGGCTTGGTGAAGGCGGCTGCGGGGTGGTCTATCAGGCGGAACAGGAGCAGCCCGTGAAGCGCCATGTCGCCCTGAAACTGATCCGAGTGGGGCTGGACCACGCCCGGGTGATCGAGCGCTTTGAAATGGAGCGACAGGCGCTGGCGATGATGGACCACCCGGGCATCGCCCGAGTGCTAGACGCTGGAGCCACCCCGACCGGGCGACCGTTTTTCGTGATGCAATGGGTGACGGGCGAACCGATCACCGAGTTTTGTGAAATCAATCGGCTCACGATTCGCCAGCGCTTGGAGCTTTTCATCCGCGTTTGCCACGCGATCCAGCACGCCCATCAGAAGGGCGTGATCCACCGCGACATCAAGCCATCGAACGTGCTGGCCTCATTTCATGACAACGTGCCACTGCCCAAGGTGATCGATTTTGGCATCGCCATGGCCACCAGCAGCGGTCTGGCCGAACCGGACGGCGAACAGGAGCCTGTCCTCGGGACGCCTAACTACATGAGCCCGGAACAGGGCCAACACGGCGAACTCGACGTGGACACGCGCAGCGATATTTTCAGCCTCGGAGTTTTGTTGTGCGAAATCCTTGCTGCAAAAAACCCGTTCGGCTCGGCGGAATCCGTCAATTTTCTCACCAGCGAACTGCCTCTTGCCATCAAGCAGCAACGGCCAAAATCTCCTTCTGCGATTTTCAGCGCATCCTCGCCTGCGGAACTTGCCGCGCTCGCCGCCGCTCGCAAATGCAAGCCACGCGATCTCATCCGCTTGGTGACAGGTGACCTTGACGCCATCGTGATGAAGTGCCTGCAAAGCAAGCGTCAGCACCGCTACGACACCGCCAGCGGGCTGGCCGCTGACATTCAACGCCATCTGGACGAAAAACTGGTGAACGCGCGTGAGGCCGGTCGGCGCGACCAATTGAGGAAACTGCTACGCCGCAACCGCCTCGCCTTCGCTGTCGGCGGAGTGGCGTTTTTCACCCTTGCCGCGGGTTTTGGCAGCTCCACCTGGCTGTTCCTCCGGGAAAGCGAAGCCCGCCGCGAACAGGTGCGCCTGCGCAGTGAAGCGGAGTCCGCACGCGCCCAGGAAATCAAGTTGCGAGGACAAGCGGAAGCACGGGAAGCCTGCGCCCAAGCAGCCGTAAAGCTGTCTTATGGGCATATCGAGCAGGCGGA
>JBILPN010000134.1:0-8000 GCA_044373865.1 Luteolibacter sp.
GAAGATTGAAGATTGAAGATTGAAGATTGGAGATTGGAGATTGGAGATTGGAGATTGGAGATTGGAGATTGGAGATTGGAGATTGGAGATTGGAGATTGGAGATTGGAGATTGGAGGTCAGATCGGGGGAGTTGCGGTGAGGGCTCATGTTGATTTTGAGATTTGTTAGAAACCCAAATTTCTTTACTTCCTCGCACACGCTTAGATTTGTGGAAAACGGGGGATTCCACCCATAGACAAACATCGGCAATCTACCCAGTATTTAGGTATGCAATTTGCTTATAATTATTTAAAGCATCGGTTGATAGCAAAGCATGATGAGAGAAATCCACATTTTCTAAGCTCCATGAAATCTCTGAAATCCCTCAAGCAATTATCAGAAGCATCAGTTCTAAGAACCGCCGCTCAACAGGCGTTTTCCAAATTGGGCGCGAGCAAGATTGCAACACAAGCAACGCGGCGGTGGGTGCTTTGGAATTGCTCTGCCTATTGGAGGCTAAGTGCCCAAATTTGAGAGCTTCGAGAAAAAACTCTACGATTCATAAGCCGTGCACCGTCTTCACTCGTCCTCCACAGTTTTTCGATTCAAGCTGGTTGCTTGTTTGATCCTGTTGTTTTGGCTCGCACTTTTGCTCGCGGTTGCGACAGTGGTCATTCTCTTTGTGACAAGGGATGACGGGCTACGCTCGCTGGCGCTTAGCCTGACGGGGAGCGTTTTACTGCTTTTTCTGATGCAACAAATCCTCGGGAAGCAGGCAGTATGCCCGCTGTGTCACGCATCATTCGGCATGGGAAGTGCATGTTCTAGGCACCGCAACGCTCGTCACATCTTCGGCAGCTACACCCTGAGAAAAGCACTTTCCATTCTCATAAAGCGCTACTTCCGCTGCATTTACTGCGGAGAAACAACCACCCTGAAAAAGGTCAGAACCCGCTAGCACCCCGCTGGACCTTCGATCAAACTAACGGTGCGCCCCCGACCGCTCCAAGATATTCCAAGCCGCTGCGGTGCGAGTTTCAACCTCCAGTTTGTTAAGAATCTTTGCAACATGCTTTTCCGTGGTTTTAGAGGCAATGCCAAGAATCGTGGCAATTTCATCATTTCGGCGACCACGCACCAACCAAGGGATCACCGCCGCTTCTGCTCTCGTGAAACCAAGGCGGCGGATGGATTCCAAGGTAAATGCAGATTCAAGTCGGCTGAGGATAAGCAAGCGTTCATGTCCTGCCATGCGGCACACCGAGATCCGCAGGCGCTGATCACCGATCCTGGTTTCGTATGGAATGCGCTCAGAAGCAGGATTTTCTAGCCATTCACAGAGCGGTCGGGGCAGTTTTCGATCAAACTCCCCGCAGAAAGCTGTCAGCCACGCGATTGCGTCAGGACTGCCGCCAAGAATTTCACAAGCTGAATTGACCCATGAAGCGAGGACCCCACTGGTTACCAACCACTCCGCCTCTCCCGGGTGTGTGCTCTCCAAATGCGAGTAGCGGATGGCGAGATCTACCTCCGGGTCCAGCCCTGTGTGGAACGTTAGACGCATCCCCCCCAGCCCAATCACGTCCCCTTGAACCACTTTTTCGGCCCGAATCAAGCGCCGCCCATTCAGCCACGTCCCATCTTTGGAACCGACATCCATCAGCCACCATTCCCCGGCCGCAGCCGTCAAAACAGCATGCCGCCGAGAAACATCCGGCAACGGCAAGCGGATGCGTGCATCATGAGCACGTCCGATCAGACATGGTGACGCATGCACCGCGATTCGCTCACCATTGGGTGTCTCAAGTTCACTCATTGCATGAGATTTCATAAATTGGGTTGTAAAAATTGGCAAGGCTACGGGGGGGCACATGACGCCGATCATATCTAATTTTCAAAAATTGAAAATGGGTGATTCTACCCATTGCATAAATTTCAAGTTTGTGATGATATCGATCCGTCCAAACCAGTCTCTCTGCGTTCTGCGTGCTGCTTCCCCCAAGCAGCACCGATGATTTTCGTATTTTTGGTCCATCACCCGTCAGTCTGCCTTCCGCCAATTCAATCCTCCTCCATCCAATTGACCATGAAACGTCCCTTGCCGCACGCTCTTCGCCGTATTTCCACCGCCTTAATTATCCTCCCATTCCAGCTCATACTGACCGCGACTGGCAGTGCACAAAGCCTCGAAACATCGCTTGATACTGCGGGTTTAACATGGCTCAGCGGTGGCGATGCGAATTGGTTTGGGCAGACAAGTGAATCCAAAGATGGCGTGGATGCCGCGCGAAGTGGTGCCATTGAAGACGGTTCTGAAACTTGGGTTGAGACGAGTGTCACTGGCCCGGGGGTGTTGAATTTTTGGTGGAAGGTTTCTTCAGAGAGCGGCTTTGACTATCTTGATGTCTATCTCGACGGCCTGCGGCAAAGCGGGCGCATCTCCGGTGAAGTTGACTGGACGCAGCGTTCCCTGACGATCGACGAGGGCGTGCACCAAATCCGCTGGACCTATTCCAAAGATAGCTCGGACGAAGCAGGTGCTGATGCAGCATGGCTGGACGGAGTTTCCTACCTTCCGGATGGTCCGGTGAATACGCTCGCAGCTAGCAATTTAACCGAGGTGAGCGCAACCTTGAACGGGAAAATCAATCCGAATGGCCTGCCAACCAGTGCCGTTTTCGAATACGGAACTAGCACCGCATACGGATCCTCCGTCGCAGTCTCGCTCTCGCCAAACAATGGCTCGAGTGTCCAGAACGTCAGCGCCATGCTCAGCGGACTGCTACCCGGAACCGTCTATCACTTCCGCCTGCGCGCCACCAATGACAGCAATCCACCGCCAGGAACCGATCTGACATTCACGACCTTATCACCCTTCGTTTACGAAAAAAACGTTCAGGAAATTACGATTGTGCGTTACACGGGATCGATCAAAGATGTGGTCATTCCAGCCACGATTGAGGGCCTCCCAGTGACTCGAATTGACTCCTACGCATTTGAGTCCAGAAGTGACATCACCAGCGTCAATATTCCAAACAGCATTACAAGCATTGGTGAATATGCATTTGAAGGCTGCGATGGATTGAAATCCGTGATCTTGCCGAGCGCGTTGGAGACCATGGAAGAAGGCGCATTCTATGACTGCGAAAACTTAAGCTCCGTCACCTTTCCCTCCGGCGTGATGACCCTTGGGTCTTGGGTTTTCAGCAACTGTGGAAATTTAACACAGGTGAGCCTCCCGAACAGCATCACACGCATTGGATCCTCAGCATTTTCCGACTGTAGCAAACTTTCTACCGTTACACTTCCTTCTGGGCTTAGCGCGATCGAGGCCGGGACTTTTAACAATTGTGGCAAGCTTAGCAACATTGAGATTCCAAGCACGGTCAGTGAGATTGGCAGCAACGCATTTTCCCGATGCTCCAGCCTAGCAAACTTGGCTCTTCCCAGTGGATTGACAAGCCTTGGAGCCTCCGCGTTTTCTGACTGTGTTAGCCTAACCAACATGAGCCTCCCCAATGGCCTCACCCGTCTCGAAAACGGAACTTTCGAGGCCTGCACGAAGCTGGCCAGTGTTTCCCTTCCAAGCACACTCACAAGTCTTGGGAGCAACGCATTTTCCAACTGCACGCGCCTGTCTAACTTGACCTTGCCGAACGGAATTCAAACCATCGAATTTGGCACATTCCGAAATTGCTCAAGCTTGGTGAGCATGGTCATTCCATCAAGCGTGAATCGTATCGAAGACTATGCATTTGCGAAATGTCTGAAATTGGCAACACTCGAACTATCAAGCAACATCACACACCTAGGCTATAGCGCGTTTGAAGGATGCAGTGCCCTGACGGCCTTGGAACTACCGGCCGCACTGACTAGCCTTGGCGGCTATGCCTTTGCCAACTGTGTCAAGCTGAGTGGAGCGATCCTGCCCAGTGGCCTCACAGCCCTACCAGACGGCGTGTTCCAAGCATGTCACAGCTTGACAAGCATCGTCATTCCCAGCTCGATCACGTCAATCGGCAGCCAAGCTTTTTCAAATTGCCGCCGCTTAACATCGATTCTTATACCAAACAGCGTGCTGACTCTTGGTAGCTACGCATTTGAGAACTGCATCGAGCTCGTCTCCGCCACCCTCTCAGAAAATCTCACCCGACTAGAAGATGGCATTTTCTCCGGCTGCGTGAAGCTGAATGCAATTACCATTCCAAGCGGGGTAACTCAGATCGGGCAACAAGCCTTTCTCAAGTGCTACCAGCTAACGAATATCGTGATTCCCGGCACGGTGACCACGATCGGGTATGAGGCATTCGCGGATTGTCGGAACTTAAGCTCGGTCACGATTCCTGCGAACGTCACGGAAATCGGCGGTTCCGCCTTCTCCGGCTGCCGCAATCTCACGGTCCTGACCGTGGACCCTATCAATTCGAGCTACAGCAGCATTTCAGGCGTCCTCTTCGACAAGTCGCAGTCACGCCTCATCAAGTGCCCGGACAGCAAAACAGGCGCGCTGGTGATTCCAAGCAGCGTGACACGAATTGAGGACGAGGCCTTCTTGGATTGTCGAAAACTGACCAGCGTCAGCATCCCTAACGGAGTTGTCAGCATCGGTGACAATGCATTCCAAAGCTGTTATGGCCTGACGGAACTGACCATTCCCAACAGCGTGATTGAAATTGGATACTCCTCGTTTGAAAACTGCATCCAACTCCAAGCGGTGACGCTTTCAAATCAACTCACCGAGATTCCTGAGTTGGCCTTTGCCGGTTGTGGGCAACTCACCACTCTGACACTTCCCGAGTCTGTGACATCTATCGGTTTCCAAGCATTCTTTGATTGCTCCAAGTTGGCAACGCTGAACTTACCGAGCCGCTTGAGCTACATCGAAAGCTATGCATTTGCGTTTTGCGGCAGCTTGACGCAGGTCTCGATTCCACAAGATGTCTCCAGCCTTGGATTTGGCGCTTTCTCCGCGTGCGGCAAGTTAGCATCTATTTCGGTTCATTCTCTCAACTCGGACTACAGTGATATTGATGGGGTTCTCTTCGACAAAGAACAGACTACCTTGATCAAGGTGCCCGAAGCCAAAATCGGGGCCTACACGATCCCCAGCGGAGTGACGCGCATTGCAAACTCCGCCCTGCAATACTGTGGTGGACTCACGAACGTGACCCTGCCTGAGAGCCTGAGCATCATTGGAGATTCCGCATTCCGTCATTGTCGGAACTTGACGCGCATTGCCATTCCTGAGGGAGTTGAAGAGATTGGAAACTACGCTTTTGCAGGGTGCAGCGCCTTGTCACGGGTGGTTCTTCCATCAAGCCTCGAAGAGATCGGATTTGAAGCATTCGCAGGCTGCATGAGTTTGAAGACGATTTCGATTCCTGAAGAAGTTGATGAAATTGGCAGTCGTGCATTTGCAGGTTCCGGCATGAGCCAACTGTATTTCGAGGGCGACGCGCCATCCATGGGTGACGAGGTATTCTATCCACTCGTCAGCAGCGCATTCACCGTGCATTACCTCAACGATTCCAGAGGCTACACCGGCAGCTCTTGGTTGGGCCATTCGGCAATCGGGATGTCCGCATTCTCTCCTGAAATTTCGGTTGAGGAACCAGTGAACACGAGTTTACAAGATGGAACGAGCACCGTCTCATTTGGCTCCATCCTTGTTGCATCGCAAGTCAGCAAAACCTTCGTAATTCGCAATCTAGGAACTCGTGAACTGGCCGGACTGGCAGCTTCCGTCAGCGGCACACACTCGGCTGATTACACAGTGGCTGGACTCAACGAGGATTCGCTCATGCCAGGTGAAAGTACGACTTTCACTATCTCCTTCTCACCTACTGCGGTAGGAACTCGAATCGCCTCGCTTCAAATCGCCAACAATGATGCCGATGAAAGTCCATTTGATGTCAATTTGACCGGGCTCGGAACCCAGCCTGAGATTTCTGTTTTTGAGGCTAAAGAACTCACCAACAAGAAATCCACCATCAGCTTTGGCAGTGCCACGGTGGGCAAGACAACTGTGATTAAAAAATTCACGATCAAGAATGTCGGCACCGCGACGCTCAGTGGCTTGGCGGTCACCAAAAACGGCACCCATGCTGCGGAATACACCGTGAGTAAGCTCAGCAAAACCTCGCTCGGTGCCGGCTCCAGCGGAACCTTCACCGTCACCTTTAAGCCAGTGGCCAAGGGAACACGCACCGCAACCATCTACATTGCCAGCAATGACGCCGATGAAAATCCGTTCACAATCAAGCTGACCGCCAGCGCTCTCACTGCAACGAAGGTGAAGAAGTCCACCATTGAACTGGCCACAAACGAATCTGAAGCCACCAAAATTCTCAATCCAACCCTAAGGTCACCCCGCTACGGAGTTCTTGTGATTGAAGGTGAAAAGTATCGCACCATTACCTACCCAGATTCACTTGTTGGTGAAGATGCGACTCGTCTTGCCGAGGTGTCACCGAATTTGGTGGATTGGTCCAGTGGCAACAAGCACACCACGGTGGTATCTCGGAAAAACGGGCTGATCAAAATGCGCGACAATCGACCCACCACTCCGGAAAACAAGCGATTCATTCGCCTGCGACGCGTCATGAAATAAGATTTCAGCTTGGATTTCCAGTTTCACGCAGAGAACTGACTTCCAAGCCTCCAACCGAGATCAGCAATGATTCACGTTTCCTCTTTGAAATAGATTCTTCATCCTCCCATCACCTCTTGTAATATCATGAAATTCGCCGTCCCCCTCATTTGTGCAGGGCTTGTTGTTTTGCCATCGGCCCAAGTTCTTGGCGGCATAGGAAGTGCTGTCACTGGCAATGTGAGAGTGGACACGCGCACTCCATTGCCTGTGTTGATTCCCGATTCAGCGCTGCTGACTGCCATTCGGACAGCGCTGCCCAAACCAACGGGTGATATCACAACGGTGGATTTATTGTCCTTGCGGAACTTGAATCTTGCCGGCCTCGGCATCACGGATCTTAGCGGTCTGGAATTCGCAAGAAACCTAAGGATTCTTGATATCCGCCGCAACGCATTTGCAGATGCTGCCGCGCTTTGGCGCGTACTTGATCAAATCACGCCGATGTATTGTCTATACACCGACGTTCGCCGCCCTGGAGTGGATCCTGTGGGTTATACCACTCAAACCGTCACCGACACCAGCGGCAACATTTTCTTCATCACCGTCGATGCTCCTAACCTCCCCACGCTCGACATCAGCGGACTTGGAATTGATACAAGCAACCCTGCGAATCTAAGTGCACTACAAACTTTTTCAGGTTTGGGAGTTGTTGTGGAAACTGGCGCTGCCAATTTACCCCCTGCGGCCGGTGGTCGTTTTACCATCAACGACGAAACGACCGGTGCCGGAACTCTGAGTGCGGAAGGCAGCGGAGATCTGGATGGAACGATCGTAAGCTATGCTTGGACATGGGTGGGTGGCAGCGCAAGTGGTTCCACAGCCGCGATCACCCTGCCTCCAGGGACCACCGTGGTCACACTGCGGGTCACCGATGACGATGGAGCCAGTTCAGTTACCACATTCAATGCCATCGTAGAACGGGTAATCCCCATCCCCGATCCAGCATTGGAGGCGGCGCTGCGGACGGCGCTCAGCAAGCCAACAGGCGGCATTACAGAGGCAAATTTACTCACCCTGACAAACCTGAATCTATCCGGACGCGGACTCACCAATCTATCCGGTCTCGAATTTGCGAGGAATCTACGAATTCTGAACATCCGCGCGAATGCCTTTTCAGATGCTGCAGCCTTGTGGCTCATTTTGGATCAAATTACGCCGATGTATTGTCTATACACCGATGTCCGCCGCCCGGGGAGTGACCCCGCTGGATACAATACCCAGCTCGTCACGGACACCACTGGGGCAATCTTTTTCATCACGGTGGATGCGCCAAATCTACCTACCCTCGACATCACGGGACTCGGGATCGACACGAGCAACCCAGCAAATTTAGGTGCCCTGCAAACATTCGCTGACGCAGGAGTCACG
>JBILPN010000135.1:0-7932 GCA_044373865.1 Luteolibacter sp.
GACGGAGGTGTTGAGAGAGAAGGTGATTCCTTCGCGCCTGCCTGCCTGATAACCGATGCCACCGCCACTCGGGTCACCACTGACACCGAGCAGGGTGCTAGCCCTGTCGAACGTGCCAGCCGTGATTTGATCACCGAGCGTCGCCAGATCGGTGGAAACGTTCGCCATTGCGTTGAGGGTCACCCCAATGGTGCCCCCGAAGGCACCACTCTCCGTCACGGAACCGGTCGCGCTGAAAACACCGCTTGCCGTCGAGGCAGCCCCGGATCCGTCAATCAATACGGTCATGGAGAGCGAGGCGCTGCTGGTGCCTGTCGTGCCGGTGGAAGTGATGACGATCCCGGAACCGGCGGGCATGAGGTCGTAGGAGACCCTCAATCGATACATCTGGGCCCGGTTGGCGAGCCCCTTCACTTCGACCTTGTAGGTTCCCGCGCCGACCTGCGCGCCGAGCAGTTCCTCCTCCCCGCCGATGCCGGTGGCATTGCGCGTGAAGAGGAGCGTTCCCGCCGAGTCGTAGACCTTGAAGAGCAGGTTGCTCTGCGAGGTGGCATCGAGGGTCTGCAGGGTCCCGCCCTCCGGCACGTAGCTGTAACTCGGTCCGCACGGGGTGAGCACGACGTTCAACCACCCCGGCTCCGGGAGGGTGGCGGCGAAGAAGTCCGTATCACCGTCGTCGTCGATGGAAACGAAGTCCTCTTCTCCCGCGGAGATCGACAGGTCGTTCGCGTCCGTTCCCACCACGGCGGCCACACCCTGCACCAGCGTGCCGAGGTCGACCGCGGTGGCTGGCGTGTCGTTGCCACCGTCCTTCTCGAACTTGTCGCCGTACTTCCGGTGCAGGGCGAGGAGGTCGTCGAACTGCGGGCCGTTGATGTTGCCTCCGCCCCCGGAAACGACCGAGAGGATGGGGGCGTTGTCGACGATTACGTGCCCGAGACCGAGGCCGTGCGCGTGCTCGTGCGCGGCCACGATCTTGAGCTGGATGTTGTCGGAAAAGAGCGTGCCCGAGGTGTTGAGAACCAGGTCGCTGCCGCCGGACGGCGGGTTGTTGTATCCATACAGCCCGCTGAGCGAGGTACCCCCAATGCGCACATCGCCACGCCTGTTGGCTGCGGGTCCCGCGGTGAAGCCGGACGTGGAGTCAGTGTCGTGCACATACACGTAGGTGATGCCAGACTTGCGGCCGAAGTTATTCAGCATTTGCTTGAAGGCGGTGAACCACGGCCGGTTGGTAAGGTCATCCGGGTCGCGTTCGCCGGCCGGGACGTTCTGGAGGGTGTCGAAGCGGGCGATGAGGTTGCTCACCGGGTTGGGGTTCGTCGCGCCGAAGGTCGGCATGGGAGTTCCGTCCGGGACGATGCTCCAGGTGATCGTCACCGGTCCACCGACAGGCACGGCCGGCGTCAGGAGCGTGCCGGTGATGCGATTGTCGTCCGTCGTGTTGGCGGCCGGCAAGGGCTCAAAGCCGAGCCCGGCGAGGATTAGGAAGAGCGCGGTAAGGGGCGGGAATGTACGACGCCGGGAAGAGGAAGGTGCGTTCATGGGTCTCGAATTACTGAAAGAAACTTTGTCTGCCTTCAAGGCGCTGCAACGGGCCGGCAGGCAGGGGTGAAGGCCGCTGCCAGAGCTAGCCGAACCGGAGCGCGAGAATCAGGGGTGGTGTTTTGATTCACATCCCATCTCAACAAGTCATCGGCGAAACTCAGGGAGCTTCCTACCAGCAGCGACGCTGCGCTGAGATTGCAGAGCCTGCGCAATCTAACATTGGAAATCCAGCGCTTTTGAGGTCGATTTTTCATAGGATTTTCGGAATTTGAGGATTGGCAGGGTTGATGGGTAACGACCTCACGCGAGATTGATTCCAGCACTGTCCATCGCCATGAATCACCCTTAAACTAGACTGAACCCGAACCGCAACAAGCAAACCCAGCCTGTCTTTTGATACAGGCGGACGGTCGGCGTCAGACCAGCGGGTAGGCGTCCGCCACCGGAATCAACGAGGGGCCGGTTCGGCTTTCAGCCGCTCTCACGCACCACGCGTTCCGATTTCTTCCGATCGCCGGGACGCTTCAAAGGCCGTTGATTTTCTGAGGAAGATGACTCGGGGTCGCGCGAATGAGCATCCCTTTGCTATCGAACTGAATCGGATCGATCACGAGCATCGGCCGGTCCTTTGCGGACTTGAGAACGCCATGGCACGAGAGCCACAATCGACAGTCCGGGCCGGTGAAAACCTGATTGTGGCCGACGCCCTTGAAGGGGGCGTCGGGATCACCGGTGAAACGAATGCCGACCTTCTCGCAGGCGGTTTTGCTCTGGCTTCCGTAGATCGGATTGTTGGCGGATTTGATCCAAGGTCCGGTGATGGATCTGGCGGTGGCGGTGCCTATTTCGTAACCCCGTGTCCAAGAAGAGTAGAAGAGATGATAGATGCCATCACGTTTGATGACGCAAGCACCCTCGATGCCGATGCTGTCCCAATCGTAAGACTTAGCAATCTTTTGCACGGGACGGCCGTCGTAGCCTTTATTCATGACGGGCTCTCCTTTTCCATCGAATGCCATGTCCACTTTCGCGGGTAGGATGGCGGTGGTGGGCTCGGTGAGGAATTCGCCCTTTTCAAGATCGATTGGCGCGAAGCCGATTCCAAACTCGCGGTCGCCGTTCCAAAAGGCCCACACCTTGCCGTCATCATCCTTGAAAAAAGTCAGATCGTTTCCTTTACAGAGCGGCTTAGCTTCAGTGACGACCCGGTATGGACCCATCAGTGAATCGGCAACGGCGTAACCGGTGTGCTGGCCGGGATAACCGAGTTCGGGATTGCTGGCATTGAAGAGCGCATAGTATTTCCCACCAATAACATGAATTTCAGGCGCCCAGAATCGCAGGTGATACCAATTGTCCGGACCGCCATGGGCAAGGATGAACTTTTCGAACTTCCACTCGGTGAGGGTGTCGGAGGAATACAGAACAATCCCGGGATTGAGGTTACCATTGACCTCCTGGCGCGGCCAGTGCGGCCACGCGGTGCCGGTCATATACCAGCGTCCGCGATCACGGAAGACATGGCAATCGCGCAAACCTTTCGGATCAATACCTTTTGAAATTGGATTTTGATAGGTGAATGCCGCTTGTTCTGCTAAGTGAGAGACCTCAGCATTCGTTTCGTTTGCGGCAGATGCATGCTGGTGGCCGAGCGCCAACAATCCAATGGTTAGAATAAGTGATTTGTTCATAAAGTATACGGTGGGTAGAGACGCTCTTACTGTTCGCGCTTTTGAAGGTGAACGCCCATCTGTTTGGCCCAGGCTTTCCATTCGGCGACCAATTCGGTGACGAGTTCCGTGTTCTTGGAGGACAGGTTGTGTTGCTCGGAGCGGTCAGTCCTGAGATTGTAGAGTTCCCAGCGGATGGGATCGGGCTGACGTTTACCCCAGACGATTTTCCAATCGCCCATGCGGAAGCCGCGGGCTTGCTGGTGCTCGGTGGCGATCGGCCGGTCGATCATGCTGCCGGTCCTGCACGCGGGAAGGAGCGAGGTGCCGGAAAAAGGAATGACGGGTTTGCCATGCCGTGTCTCAAGCGGCTTGGCACCCGTGGCCGCACAGATGGTGGGCGTGATGTCCATGATGTGACTTGGCGTTTCGATCCATTCATTCCGCGCGGCGAATCCCTCAGGCCAATGGATGATGAGTGGCGACGAGATGCCGCCCTCATGGCAGAAATGTTTATACATGCTGAGCGGCGTATTGCCGAGGTTCGCCCAACCGGAGCCATAGGATTGGTGGCTGCCGTCCTGGCCTATTTTCGCTAGGGCGGCACCGGTGTGGAGCGTGGTGGTTCCTTTCCGTGATTCACCGTCGAATCCGAACGGGCCCCACTCGTAACAGGCACCGTTGTCGCTCATGAAGAAAATGAGTGTATTATCTAACTCATGGTTCTTCTCCAGATCGGCCAGGATGCGACCGACGCCTTCATCGACGTGCTCCACCATGGCGGCGTAGGTGGCCATTCGGTAGGCGAGATCTTCGCGGCGGTCATCCGGCAAGGATTCCCATTTCGGATTCGAGACGCCGGAGTGGCCGTTTGCGATGGCTTGGGGTTCCACTGGAACTTCTGATAGAGGCGGCAGCACGGAGTCCGCAGGAACGAGGCCGAGTTTCTTCTGGCGCTCGAAACGCGCCGCGCGGAGCAGGTCCCAGCCTTTGTGGTAGGTGGCGACGTTTCGATCAATACTCGCTTTCGGTGCCTGGATGGGGAAATGCGGTGACGAGTGGGCGAGATAGAGAAACCACGGTTGATCCTTCTTGGCGCGGGCCTGTTTGAGAAACTCGAGCGAGTAGTCGGTGAAGACGTCGGTGACGTAGAACTTATTATTCGGCGGAGTGATTTCCGGTTCGATTCCTTTGGGTAAACGGACGTATTTCGAAGGATCCCACTGATTCTCCGAGTGGGAGAGGAAATCCTTGTATCCATAATAGTTCTGGAACCCCCGTTCGACTGGACCGGGGTTTCCCATATGCCACTTGCCGACCATCCAGGTGGAGTAACCCGCTTCGCCAAGAATTTCGGGGAGCGTGACCGCATTGGGAAGCAGGTGCCCGGTGTAGGCGGGTCCCCAGCCTTTGCGGGGCTTTGCGGTGGCAAAGGAACCGATGCCTGCTTCATGCGGATGAAGCCCGGTGATGAGCGCGGCGCGGGACGGGCAGCAGCGGGCGGAGTTATAGAAAGCCGAGAATTTCGCACCGCCGCTCGCGAGGCGGTCGAGATTCGGAGTCGGGATTTCGGAACCGTAGCAGGAAAGATCCGAGAAGCCGAGGTCGTCGGCGAGGATGACGAGAACGTTCGGACGTCCGGCAGCGGATCCCGCAACGGGGATGGATGCCAGGGCGAGGGTGATGAGGGCGGTGCGGATCATGAGTGAGGTTGGATCAATTTGAAATCGAGAGGATGGTATTTTGTGAATCCGGCGGGAATGATTTATCTAACTGCTATTTGCGAGATTTCTTCCCATTGCCCGTGCTTCCGGACCGCTTTTTTCCTGCCTTCATCCGGTCGTAGGCGGCCATTTCGGTGGCTTGTCCGAGATCCCCCTGTTGTTTCATCCATGCCGCGAGTTGTGCTTTTAGTTGGGCGATGATCGGCGCGCTTTCCGGATTTTCTGCAAGGTTGTGGAGTTCGAGCGGGTCTTTGACCACATCGAACAACTCGAATTCCGGAGGTGAATAAAAGCGCTTCACGAGTTCTGCGGCGCGTGGGTCACCGGCTTTGGCTTTGTCTTCCCATTCCTTGAAATAGGAAGCTTGGCAAATGACGTTGTGGAATCGTGCCGTCGGGTCAAGGTTGTGAATCAGTTTGTGGGTGGCGGAGCGCACGGACCTTCGCCCGTAGTGGTCGGGGCCGTCGAGGATGCCGCGCGACGTTTGGATTCCGAATACATAGTCCTTATGATGATCGCTCCTGCCGGTGAGGACCGGCACCATGCTTTTGCCATCTAGAGCCGCTGGCATGCTACCGCCCGCCGCCTCGATGAAGGTCGGCAGGACATCGACATATTCAACCATCGCATTGCTGGTCGTGGCGGGCTGGACGCGGCCCGGCCAGCGAACGACCATCGCGGATTGCAGGCCGCTGTCGTAAAGCGTCCACTTGGCGAACGGGAAACTGTTGCCCTGCTCGGAAACCAACATGACGAGCGTGTTATCGGCGATTCCACGTTGTTCGAGAATATGGAGAATCCGCCCGACCTGACCGTCGAAGACGGTAATCTCGGCGAGGTATTTTGAGAACTGTTTCCGAAGGTCCGGGGTATCGATGTAATAGGGCGGCAGCTTGATTTCAGCCGGCGGGTATTTCGAAGGATCGCCCTTGTCCCACGGACTGTGAGGCTCGTTCGAACAGGCAAAAAGACAGAACGGGGTTTTGCTTGCCGCGCTTTCGCCGACGAGCTTGTCGATGGCAGCCATATCCGGTCCATCTTTTGAAGAGTATTCGAAAGGAAATGCCTTCTTCGACCCGACATGGGTTTTGCCGCTGAGTGCCACCCGGTAGCCGAGCGGCTTGAGATAATGGACCACGCTTTTCACGTCATCCTTGACGAAGGTGTGATTCGGATAGGCTCCGCTCTTCACCGGATAGAGTCCGGTGTAGATGTTGTGCCGCGTGGGCGAGCACATCGGGGCGGCTTGGAAGCAGCGGGTCATGCGAATCCCCTGCCCGGCGAGCTTGTCGATGTTCGGCGTGCGGGCCTGGCCGCCATAACAAGCGATGTCGCGAAAGGTGAGATCGTCCGCGATGATGAACACCAGATTGGGCTTCGCAGCGTCCGCGCCGTTGACCGGGAGGCAGGACCACAGTAGCGCCACCGCAAGGCAGGATAGAATGGATAGATTCATGATCGGTTTTGCGAGGGCTTTTTCCGTGGCTCGGCGATGCTGTTATCGGGCGGAAGGGTCTTGTTCCAAGCGAGGACCGCACGGCGCAAGCGTTCGATGATCTCCGGATGCGCCGCGGATAGATCGGTGCTTTCCGCCGGGTCGGCCTTGAGGTCATAGAGTCGGCAGTGGGTGCCGTCGTAGGCGCAGACGAGTTTCCAAACGCCATCGCGCACGGCGAGATCCGGATCATCCGCGGTGCCGGGTCGATCCGGCGGGCGGCGGAAGAACAGCGGAGATTGGCGTCCGACCCCGGCCTTGCCTAGCAGCGTTCCGGCGAGCGCTTCACCATCCAGCGTGGCCACAGGCCGGATGCCGGCAATTTGATAGATCGAGGCGTTGAGATCGATGGATGAGAGAAATGCGGTGTCATTGAGGGTCCCGGCTTTCCCCTTGGCGAGGAAACCGGGCCCCCAGACGATGAGCGGGGAACGGATGCCGCCTTCGTGGAGGTAGCCTTTATTTCCCTTGAGCGGACCGGCAGAACCCGCACCAACTTCGGGGCCGTTGTCGGAGGCGATGAGGATGATCGTATGGTCGCGGAGCTTCGGGTCGTTGCGGATGCGGTCGAAAAGCGGGGCAAACTGCTCGTCCATCGAGCTGATGACGGCATGATAGAGATCGCGCTTGTTGTTGGATTTGCGCTTGGCCTTGGGTGGGAAGAATGGCGAGTGCGGATCATCGGGCCAGACATTGACGAAGAAGGGTTTGCCAGCGGCAGCGGCCCGGTCGATGAAGGATAGGGCGCCGTTGACGAAAGACGTGGTGATCACCGAGCGATCCTGCCAGGTGACCGGTCCATGACCGAGCTTGGACGAGCCGAGGTCATGTTTCTTCGGCGGCTTGCCGTCATAGGCATCGCAGAGTGGCAGCACGCGCGGGCCGAGCCCTTCGAAGTTGGTGAGTGACTCGTCGAAACCATATTCGGTGATGAGCGGAGCATCGTCCACGTCGCGCTGGCCGCCCATGTGCCACTTGCCGAAGTGACCGGTGGCGTAGCCTGCCTTCTGGAGTGCACGGGCGAGAATAGGTGCCTTAGGATCAAGCCAATCCGCCATGCCACGTTTGCGGTCCATCGCCCGGAATTCGAGGAATGAGGTGATGCGCCAACGCTGCGGATATTGACCGGTGGTGATGGCGACCCGTGACGGCGAGCAAATCGGCGAGTTGACATAAAAGTTAGAAAAACGCAGGCCTTCGGAGGCGAGGCGATCAATGTTCTGGGTGGTCACTGTTTTCCCGCCAAAGCAGGAAAAGTCCGCCCAACCCATGTCATCCACGAAGACCATCACGATGTTCGGCTTTTCCCTTTCGGCAGCTTGCAGGACGCACCATGCACTGAGTAACAGGTAAAATGGCAGAATAATTCTCATGATTCCAGGCAGTTGTTCTTAGGCTGACATGGTAGAACGATGGACTTCAGTTTCTCCGGACACGGAAAAAGCATTGAGGTTCGCCGGATGTCGGGACCGTGGCGGTGGAGAGGAAATCATTG
>JBILPN010000136.1:0-7901 GCA_044373865.1 Luteolibacter sp.
CAAAGTTGCCGCCATCAAGCTTGCGAATGGCCTCAAGGCAGGTGCCGATGCGGTTTCTGCCGTTGCGCGTGCAGACGATGACTGAGGCTGGGGTGGCGAGCGGGGGCGGAGAAATCGGGACGGAGGAAATGGCGCTGAGTGCGGGCTTGGGCGCGTTTTTCCGGTCGAGCAGGCCGAAGTCCCAGTCCTCCACCGGCGCGCCATTGTTCCACCAGCGGTCGCTCCATGCGTAGAGCGTCACCCCGGCGCATTCCAAATCAGCGGCGGCTTGGACGGCCCAACGCAGAGTTTCCGCCTGCCGGTCGCGGCCGTTGCGGCGCGAGTCGAGGCCGAATTCTGAAATGACGAGCGGCCGGTCACCCGCGATGTGATGTAGCCTGCGGAGGTAGCACCGGAGCGCTTCTGGATCTTCAAGATACAGGTTGAAGGCCGTGAAGTCGGCATTTTCCGGCTCTAGGTATTCGGTGGTCGGGTAGTTGGCGTAGGCAAAAAGCAAGTCGGGCGCGAGTTGTTTGCCGAGGGTGATCAGGCGCTCGAAGACTTGGCGGACTTTCAGCGGACCCATCCAGCGGACGAGGTCGGCGGGGACCTCATTTCCGACGTAGATTCCGGCCAGCGCCGGGTGCTTGCGGGTGGCATTGAGCGCTTTTTCTAGGCTCATGGCCGCGGCGCATTCCAAGCCGCCACGTTCGATGAAGTCCGCAGTTTGCTGCCATTTCAAGCCGCCGAAGACCCGGAGTCCGTGACGCCATGCGGCATCGAGCAAGGGCAGGTCTGGCATTTCATAAAGCCGGATTGCATTGAATCCCGCAGCGGTGATTTGTGCGAAATCTGGCTCGAAGGACTCTGGCCAGCCGCCGGGAAATGGCCCGTAAGTCACGCATTTCATGCAAACACGCTGCGCCCCGGAGCGGAAAAATTTCCCGTCCGTCTGCCATCGCCCGTCATGCGTCCACCGAGTCATGGGTGGATGCTAAGGGTGGACTCGGAGAATCCCAAACTCAAAACGTGCACTCTGAGCTGGCAAATCCTGCGAGGCCCCCCTAGCCTGCGCGCGTGTTCCAAATAGTTTTTAACGAAATCAGCGCGGCGGAGATTTCCGCTCTCGGGACTCTTGATCAGCTTGAACTGCTTGAGGAGTTCCGCGTGGGGAAAGAGGATTTGGAAAATCTGAATGGCGACCGCTTCGGCAAGATCGACCGCGATGGGCGGGTGCTTTACCGCTTCCGGGCGAAGGATTATCGGTTTTATTTCGAGGTGAAAGACGGCTCGGTGGTCGTCCATCGAGTGCTGCACAAGGGGACATTCTCGGATTTTATGTTCCGGTCGAAGATGCCATTGTCCGAGGACGAGGCCTTGGCAAACTCGAAGCATTTTTGGAAATTGATCGACGAGGGGCGGAATGCGCGGCGTTTGTAAATTTCGCCGGAATTTTTGCTTTCAACCGCAGGCAGCGCTGACGCAAGCTTCGGAATTATGAAATGGCTGTTTTATTTGATTCTGGTTGGGCTCTTGGCGGGGAGTTGGCTGATGTATTCCAAGCAGGGCAGGGAAATGGCCTCGCTGCGGACGCAGATCGAGCAAGCGGAAAATGCCGGTGAGCCGGATGAGGAGGTGGCAAAACTCAAGGATGCGGAAACTTCGCTGGAGGGTGAGAAGTTGTTTAACGGGATTTTACTGACCTTCCTGAGTGCGGGTGTGGCCGGGATCTTTTTCGTGGTGTATGTCCTGCCATTCTTCGCGCAGCGCGTCACGCATGCGGTTTATGACAGTGCGGAGATGGTGGAGCGGGACGCCATGCACGACGCCCGCTCGCTTGTGGCACAGGGGGAATATGAGGCGGCGATTGGCGCTTTCCAGAAGGCTGCGGCCGCAGATCCGCTGAACCGCCTGCCATGGGTTGAAATCGCGAAAATCCAGAAGGACAATCTCGGCGACTCTGCTGCGGCGATTGATACCATCCGCTATGCGCTGGAAAGCCAGGCATGGGAGGTGAATGACGCGGCGTATTTCCTATTCCGCCTCGCAGAGCTGTATGATGAGGTCCAAGGGGACCGGGAATCTGCGGTGGCCATCATGAATCAGGTGGTGGATCAATTTCCCGGGACTCGCCACGCTGCAAACGCGAACCACAAGCTGCATGACTGGGTGGCCAAGGATGAGGCGGCGGCTGCGGCCGCTGAGGAGGAGGCCTACCTCGCTCGCATGCAACAGGCTGCGGCAGGCAAGGCGGAGTGAGGCGATGAATGCATGTTGCTGAAATCACGCCCTTCAGCATCATGCACTTCAGTGACTTGCGCCATCGAGCGGCAGCCAATATCAAGCGCCACCCGTTGTTTTGGCTGGCCTTGGTGACGGTCGCTTGCGTCGCGACGGTGAACTTGAATGTGCCGCTGGGAGTCTCCTTGGTGGCCGTGCTGGGATTGGCGGCTGGGCTGCTCGGCGGCTGGCGTTTTGGCGCGGGCTGCTTGCTCTGCGGTTGGTTTTCCGCGGCGGTGTTCATCGTGCGCTGCGATGCACAGAAATGGGATGAGTTGCGCTTGGTCGGCGTCCAGGGGGTCGAGATGGAGGGTCGCGTCCTAGAAGACGCGACGGGCCCGCGCAATTTTTGGAGCGCTCCAGTGGTCCTGAAAAATGGCGATCACGCAGGGGCGAAGGTGCTTTGGAAGGGTAGGGGGGAGCTGCCGGTGGCAGGTGCCCGGGTGAGGGCGCTCGGAAGTTTTACCGCCTTGCCTCAGACTCGGAATCCCGGTGAGTTTGACCGGGCGGCTTGGTTAGGGCGGAAGGGGGTGGCGGCGGTTTTTCAAGCGGACTCTCTGGATGGTGAAGTGCAAACCGGGCGCTTGGCGGCGATCGGTGCTCAGGTGAGGCGGGGCTTTCGCAACGCGGTCACCTTCGGGCTGGAGGAAAACTCCACGGAGGCGGGAGTCATCCGCGCGATTGTCATCGGCGAACAGCCTCAGGACGCCACGGAGTTGGTGGATGCATTCCGGAACAGCGGCACGCTCCACGCATTCTCGGTAAGCGGCTTGCATGTGGCGATGGTGGGGAGCATGGGCTGGCTGGTTCTACGGTTTTTAGGGATACCTCGACGCTGGGCAATTTTAGGATTGATTCCCTTGATTTTCAGTTACTCGTGGGTGACTGGGAACACGCCGCCTGCGGTCCGCGCGGCGTGGATGGCGCTGGTTTTTCTCGGTGCTTTCCTCGCTCGCCGTCAGCCGGATTTGCTGAATTCCCTGGGTGCGGTGCTGCTTGCGGCGATGTTGTGGGACGGGCGTTTGATCTTTCAACCGGGCGTCCAATTGTCCTACGGGGTGGTTGCTGCCATTGCGATCGGGGTGGGCTTGGCGTCGCGGATGTTTGCGTGGATGACGCTCGCGCCGCTCTATCTTGCGCAGGGGGAGATGAGTCGTTGGCAACAAATCTGGCTCGGCTTTCGGCAGAAATTAGCGCAATCGCTGGGGGTGTCGATGGCGGCTGGTGTTGGCTCAACTCCGCTGACGATGATTCATTTTCAGTTGTTTACACCAATTTCGGTAATTGCGGGTGTGGTTTTGGTGCCGGTGGTTTTCATGTTGCTTGGGACTTCATTGGTGGGTGCGGTGTTTTATCCGCTGGCACCATCGGTCACGCGCTTGGTGAATTTGGGGAACTCGCATTTGGCGCAGGCTTGTGTCAAGATCGCGGAGGCTTTCGCGGCCGTGCCAGGCGGGCATTTCAAGCTTCAGTCCAGTGATCCACTGCTGTTGGTGTATGACTTGGAGAGCGGTGATAGCGCAGCGTGCTTCACGGGTGGGGGAGTCTCTGGGGCGCTGTTGGTGGATTGTGCGGACAGCTTCAGTTTCAAACGGCAAATTGCGCCGTCGTTGCAGCAGCTTGGCATCACGCCAGACTCGGTGGCGCTCAGTCATCCAGACGGCGGGCACTTGGGCGGCGGCGCTGCGGTTTGGGAGACTTTTCCGATTCGGCAGGCGCTCTTGCCAGTCGAGAAATCTCGCAGCCCGGTCTTCCGCTCGTGGCTCAAGAATGCACCTTTGGCTGGCGTGAAAACCTTCCAGGTCAGTGACTTCAGTCGCTTGCCCCTGACGGACGGCGCGCACCTAGAGGTGATGCATGTGCCAAACCCGGTCTCGCAAAATATGCTGGCTGACGACCGCGTGGCGATTTTTCGCATTCACTGGAATGGCTGGAAAATCCTCTTCACCAGCGATGCAGGCGTGGCCACGGAACAGCAATTGCTCGCCAAGAATACCGACCTTTCTGCGGATGTGATCATCGCTGGAAAACATCGCTGGGATGCATCGCTGACGGATGCTTTCCTTGATGCGGTCAATCCGCGTGTGATCATCGCGTCGAATTCCTTGTTTCCGGCGAGCGAGGCGCTGTCGCCACAGACCGTCAGTTACTGGCGCTCGCGCGGCATCCGGGTGTTCGATCAGCGCCGCACGGGTGGCGTGACGCTCCGCACGGATCCTGCCAAGAACCTGCGGATCACGGGCTTTGTGGATGGCTCGCAAGTCATGCTGAGGGCTCGCTGAGTGGCTTGCGACAGCGCAAGCGCCACATCGACTTCCCCTCGCTTTCCCACAAAATCTGGAAGTCAGTTTTCGGGTAGAAAAACGAATCTTCCTGCCAATCCAAGACATCGAATTTTCCAAATTCGGCCACGTGATCCACCGCCCACTGGAAGTATTCCTCATGGTCCGTCATGAATAAAAACTCGCCACCAGGGACCAAGGCACGTCGCACGGCTTCTAAAAAGTCCTGCTGGACCAAGCGCCGGCGGTGGTGCCGCAGCTTCGGCCACGGGTCTGGACACAGCAAATGCAAGCGCGACACGGCCGCTTCGGGCAACAACCACTCGACAGAATAACGGCTTTCCAAGCGCAGGACATGCGCATTTTCCAAGCCGCGCCGGGTGATCTTTTTGCAAACTTTGCGGACGCGACCCAGCAACCGCTCGACTCCCAAGAAGTCGCGATCCGGGAAATTCCGCGCCATTTCCAGTAAGAACGCGCCATCACCGCAGCCGAGATCCACCTCCAAGGGCCGCCCGTCTCGCAAAATCTCCCCGGCGTCCAAGCGCTTGAAGTAATCTTTCGGCACGAATTCCCCACTCAACGCCGGGCGCGGGAGAACATTCAAGGGCTGTGTCGCATTCACAGACGCATGAAAATCACCCCAACCCAAGCTGGCGAGCGCGGAATCGAAGAAAAACGCGGCCCCCGCCAACCGGATTCTTCGCTCCTCACCGCTCCCGGTGCAATTCTTCGTTGACGCTCATTCCCCGCTCCTTCTAGCTAGCTCAGCCGAAGCGCGCCTCGTCGGGTCCGCCCTCATTCACCAACTACCAACCTGCTCTTACCGTGGAACTCCAGGAAATCCGCAAAATCGTCGAACTCATGAATGAGCACGGCCTCACCCACTTCGACCTCACGAAGAAGGACTTTCATCTGAAATTGAAAAAAGGTGCGGATTTGGATGATCTCCGCAGCCTCCTCGCCAGCCTGCCCGCTGCCGCGCCGGCCACCCTCGCGGCTCCCGTCGCACAAGCCGCTGCCTCCCCTGCCTCGGCCACACCGGCAGCTCCCGTCGCCGAAGGCGCGGAAATCACCTCGCCCATGGTCGGCACATTCTACACGAAACCTGCTCCGGACGCGCCAAACTTCGTCGAAATTGGCTCTTCCGTCTCCGTCGGCCAGACGCTCTGCATCATCGAGGCCATGAAGGTGATGAACGAAATTAAAGCGGAAAAATCCGGCACGATCTGCGCCGTCATCGCTGAGGATTGCACGCCCGTCCAATATGGCGACGTCCTTTTCCGCATCAAATAAGCCGCCTTTTCGCACCGCTCTCTCTCTGGTTTCACTCTTCCACTCCTCCAACCATGTTCAAGCGCGTCCTCGTCGCCAATCGCGGTGAAATTGCCCTCCGCATCATTCGCGCCTGCCGCGAACTCGATGTCGAATCCGTCGCGGTTTACTCGGAGGCGGATGTGGACTCGATGCACGTCCAGCTCGCTGACGAGGCGGTCTGCATCGGTCCTGCATCCAGCAAGGAATCTTACCTGAAGATCGACCGGATCATCGCCGCCGCCGAGATCACCGGGGCGGATGCCATTCACCCGGGCTACGGGTTTCTCTCGGAAAATGCACGCTTCGCAGAAATTTGCGCCAGCTCCGGCATCACGTTCATCGGGCCTTCCTCGAAGGTGATCTCGATGATGGGCGACAAGGCCACGGCGCGCGCCACCGCCATCGCCAACGGGGTGCCCATCACTCCGGGCTCCGAAATCATGGCTGACGGGCAGGCGGCACTCGTTGAGGCAAAGCGGATTGGCCTGCCGGTCATGATCAAGGCCACCGCCGGCGGTGGCGGGCGCGGCATGCGTCCTTGCTTCCATGAGGAGGAGTTTCTCAGCCTCTTCCAAGCGGCCTCCAATGAAGCCGTCGCTTGTTTTGGAAATGGCGATTGCTACTTGGAGAAGTTGGTCCTGAATCCTCATCACGTTGAATTTCAGGTCATTGCCGACTCGCATGGAAATTTCATCCACCTCGGCGAGCGCGACTGCTCGATGCAGCGCCGCAACCAAAAAATCATCGAGGAGTGCCCTTCGCCGCTCCTCACCCCGGAACTCCGTGCCAAAATGGGCGAGGCTTCGGTCAATCTCATCCGCAACATCGGATACCAAAACGCTGGAACCATCGAATACCTTGTCGATGAAGCGGCGGAAAATTTCTATTTCATGGAAATGAACACCCGGATCCAGGTCGAGCACCCGGTCACCGAGGAAGTCATGGGTTGTGAGTTGATCAAGGAGCAAATCCGCGTCGCCGCCGGGCAACCGCTCTCACGCCACGTGCTGGATGCCTCGCCCCGCGGTCACTCGATCGAGTGCCGGATCAACGCGGAAGATCCTTTCAATAACTTCACTCCCAGCCCCGGCACCATCGATCTTTGGTATGCTCCCGGTGGAAAAGGCGTGCGGGTCGATACCCACGTTTACTCGGGCTACACCGTGCCTCCTCACTATGACTCGATGATCGCCAAGCTCATTGTCACCGGCGCGACCCGGGAAATCGCGATCGCTCGCATGAAGCGCGCCCTAGGCGAGTTCATGATCCGTGGAATCAAAACCACCATTCCCTTCCAACAGGAAATCATCGCTCACCCGGACTTCGCAGCCGGAACCTACGACATCGGTTGGGTTGCCCGGTATCTGGAAGAGCGGAAAGTTTGAGGCCTCTCAGGGGCGGGATTTCTCACTCCCGCCGCCTGCATCACCAAGCTCTTCGCCTTCGCAAACGGCCACTTTAAGCACCTTCAAGGCCAAGCACTTCCTACCGCATGAGCGCCCTTTCCTCTCACACACCGCACTTGTTCAAGCGCAATTCGCCTTCGCTTTATTGCATTCTCGACCTCGGTTACACGCGCGAGCAAGACGCTGAGGCGGTCACGGAATCGCTCCTCATGGGGGGCGCGGATCTCCTCCAACTGCGTGCCAAAGGCCACGATCTCGCCACCATTCAGCGCGTCGCAGAGAAGCTGCTGCCCCTCTGCCGTGCGGCGCGTATCCCATTCATCCTCAACGATCACCCCGCCCTCGCTGCGGAAATCGGTGCCGACGGAGTCCACATCGGGCAAGATGACGGGTCGCTCGCGGAAGCCAGGGAAATCCTTGGGAAAAACTCACCCGCCGACACTTCCGGCACCCCGCCTTCCTTCCTCATCGGTCGTTCCACGCACTCGCTCGCGCAAGCCCGTGCCGCCCTTGCGGAAGGTTTCGACTACATTGGTTTCGGCCCGCTTTTCCCAACGCCCACCAAGCTCGGCCGCCCCGCCATCGGCTTGGAGGAAATCGCCGTCATGGAGCGCGATGTGGGGGCACACATTCCGGC
>JBILPN010000137.1:0-7898 GCA_044373865.1 Luteolibacter sp.
CCGCAGGCAGCGCCGCCGTGATTTTCTCAAGCGACCCGGGAGGCGCCTCCTCGGATGACGGGTTCTGAGCGACGACGAACAGCGCCAGCGCGCTAACCAAACCGGTTGGAATCAATGCTTTCATGTGAGTGGTGGACGGGACTATCTCTGAGGAAATGATCGATACCCTACAAGCACCAAGCATCTTACAATGCGCACAAGCCCGGATTTTTCCTCGATTCAGAGTTGAGTCTGGCCGCGCTTTGGGTGAGAACCACGGCGAATGAGAATTTTGGTTGTCGGCAAGGGTGGGCGCGAACATGCGCTGGTGCGTGCATTGGCGGAATCTCCGGGGAAACCTGAAATGTTCTGCTATCCAGGAAGCGATGCGATCCACCAACTCGCACAGCCCGTCCCTGCGGATGGACTGGAATCTTTGGTCAAATGGATGGCCGCCAATGCGATCGACCTCTGCGTGGCTGGCGAGGAGAGCTACCTCGTGAAGGGCGAGGGCTTGGCCAATCTCTGCGCCCAACACGGGATCCCTTGCTGGGGGCCGCCCAAGGAATCTGCACAACTCGAAGCCAGTAAGGAATTTGCAAAAGAATTTCTAGTGCGCAACGGGATTCCGACTGCCCGCGCGACTGCCACGGAATCGCTGGAAGAGGCGTTCCAAGCGATCGCTGGCGACTACCCGACGGTTTTGAAATTTGATGGATTGGCGGCGGGCAAGGGCGTCGCAGTGTGCCCGGATGAGGCCTCCGCGCTGGAATTCTTGGACGAGGTCTTCACACGCCGCCGCTTCGGTGCCGGGCGGGTCTTGGTGGAGCAATGCCTGACCGGGCCTGAAGTCTCGATTTTTGCCGCGATCATTGACGACCAATACCTGATCTTCACCCCAGCGCGAGATTACAAGCGCGCCAACGACGGCGACCTTGGGCCAAACACCGGCGGCATGGGAGCCGTCGCCAGCCGCGCCTTGATCTCGCCAGAAATGCTGGAGCAAATTGAGCGTGAAATCGTGCAACCCACCGTCGCCGGCCTTCGTCGCGAGTCACTGCCGTATCGCGGCTTCTTGTATTTCGGGTTGATGCTCACCCCATCCGGCCCGCAAGTCATTGAATACAACTGCCGTTTTGGCGACCCCGAGTGCCAAGCGGTGATGCCACTGGTGAGCGGCGACTTGGCGGAGTTCTGCTTGGCCGGTGCCAAAGGCGAGCTGCGCAACGATGCCGTCGCCTTCAGTGACGGCTGGAGCGTCTGCGTGATTCTAGCCTCCGCAGGATACCCGGAAACCTCGCGCAATGGCGACAGGATTTCTGGCTTGGAGCAAGTTTCCGCAGCGCGCGTCTATCATTCCGGCACCCACCAGACCGCAGACGGCCATTGGGAAACGCAAGGCGGCCGCGTGCTCGCCGTCGTCGCCGGAGCCGCCACCCGCCAGGATGCAGTCGCGCAAGCTCACGCCGCCGCCGACCTGATCGACTTCCCCGGCTTGCAACGCCGCCGCGACATCGGCATCCTCAATTTCGACTGAAAACCCCCATCCCCACATGGAACGCACTTTATCCGCAGATGACATCGCCGCCGGGGTCGAACGCCTCGCCGCGCAAATCCGTGCGCAACACGGGGGAAAACCAATCGCCCTGGTGGGCATCAAAAGCCGTGGCGATGAGGTGGCCGAGCGCGTGCTCACCTTGCTTTCCGAGGACGACGACTGGGATTTGTCCTTCGGAGTTCTAGACATCTCGCTTTACCGGGATGACTTCGAGCACCTGCACGAGAACCCATCCTTGCAGGAAACTGACATTGGATTTCCCGTCGATGCCGCCCACATCATCTTGGTGGATGACGTGCTCTTCACCGGCCGGACCATCCGCGCCGCCCTGGACGCACTCTCCGACTACGGCCGCGCTGCGAAAATCCAATTGGCCGTCCTCATCGACCGCGGGCACCGGGAAATGCCGATTCAGCCGGATTATGTGGGTATCTCTCTCGACACGCACCGCTTGGACCATGTATTAGTCTCGTTGGAAGGGATCGATGGTGTGGACCAAGTCCGGATTGTCGAAAAAGAAACACCATGAGCCTTTTGCCGCAGCGCAAGAAATCCGCCGAAGAGATTGCAAAACTTCGTGAAAGCCTAGGCATCCCCGGTCAAGCGCCCGTGGATCACCTGTCGTCGGATGCTCGGTTTGACCGGCCCGAGGCGAAGGAAGCACCGAGCGCCGCCCCCGTTTTAGCCCCCCCTCAAGCCCCGCGCCCCGAAACGGAAGCGCCGCCAGAACCCGTGCTGGAATCCAGCCCGCTGGCTCCCCTGCCCATCGCCGCGCCGCCCAAGCAGGTGCGATCACTCAAAAAAGCCGAGCGGGTGCCGATGTTGCCCACCGACAGCCCGCTCCCCGCCGCACCTGCGCCAGAAGTGCCGATTTTAGGCAAAAAAATCGTCAAATCCCTCAAGAAATCCGAGCAAATCCCGCTCGCCCCAGTGCAAGTGCCGCAGCCCGGCCCGGATTCCAAGCTGCCCTTGCAACGCCACTCCGAGGAGGAAATCCGCAGAATCCGCCGCCAAGAGGCGATCGCGCTGCAAGCCACCACCGCCAAGCCCTCCTCGCTCGCCGCGCACGTCGCCGTGGTCATTCCTGCCTATGTCCTGCTGGTGGCGGGAACCCTGAATTTCTACTACTACGAGTGGAAAATCCAAGTCACCGCCGCCTGCGTCGCACTCGCACTCGCCGTGGCCACTTACCTTTTTTTCAAAAAACCCCTGTCACGACACCACGCGGCATTCATTTCCGTAATGGCCTTGTTTGTGATTGTTTTTGGCGCTCTCCATTATTTCCCTCAACTCCGGCATGGCTCGTAAAGACCTTCTTGATATCGCTTCTCTCAACCGCGAGGAAATCGAACACCTCCTCGACCAATCGATTCCTTTTAAGGAACTTTTTACCCGCTCGGTGAAAAAAGTCCCCGCGCTCAAAGGAAAATCCGTCCTCACCCTCTTCTACGAACCAAGCACGCGCACCCACTCGTCGTTTGAAGTCGCCGCCAAACGGCTCTCAGCCGATGTCACGCATTTCGACGTCAACCAATCCTCCATCACCAAAGGCGAGTCGGTCCGGGAAACCGTGGAAACCCTCCAAGCCATGCGGACGGATTACATCATCGTCCGCCACAGCCGCTCCGGACTTCCCGCCATGATCGCACGCCAAACCAAGGCCTCGGTCATCAATGCCGGGGACGGTTCACACGCGCACCCGACGCAAGCGCTGCTGGATGCATTCACCATCAAGGAAAAATTTCCAGACCCGAGCGGACGCCGTGTCCTCATCATCGGCGACATTCTCCACTCGCGCGTCGCACGCTCAACCAGCACGATTTTGAAGAAGCTGGGAGTCGAAGTCGCCTACCTTGGCCCTGGCTCGCTGGTGCCAAAAAACGGCCCCGTCGGCATCCGCCGCTTCACCGACTATCGCGATGCGATGGCGTGGTCACCAGATTTTGTCTATTTGCTGCGAGTCCAAATGGAGCGGCAAGATGTGCAGTTTTTCCCGAGTTTGCGCGAATACCACCGCCTTTACGGCGTCACCGAAGCTCGCTTGGCAGAGATCCGCGCCCGCGGCCTCTACCTCATGCACCCCGGCCCAGTCAATCGGGGGGTGGAACTGTGCGATGCGGTCATGGACTACGAGCGCAGCCTGATCAATGATCAGGTCGAAAATGGCATCGCCGTGCGAATGGCGGTCCTGTATTGGCTCAAACCCGGCGCGTAAATCCCTCGGATTCGCGGAATTTCCGGGCGGAAGGATTGCCAAGTCCGTGCGCGGTGTTCTAGGGTTTCCCCCGATGGGAGTGACGGAAATCTTACGCGCGGCGAGCGGTTGGCTGGAACTCGGCTTGGCCGACGAGGCGCTTTTTGAGCTCCAAGCCCTTCCCGCCGGCATTCAGAACCAACAAGCCCCCCTCGAACTGAAATTGGCCGCGCAAATGGAGATGGAATCCTGGAACGCCGCCTCGGAAACCGCACGCCTGCTCTGCCTAAAAGAAGAAGGTGAGCCTGAATACTTCCTGCGCGCCGCCTTTTGTCTGCACGAAACCGGCGACACCTTGGCCGCCTGCAACCAACTCCTGCGCGGACCGAAGAGCTTGTTTGAAATGGCGATTTTCCACTACAATCTCGCCTGCTACCTCTGGACACTCGGCGAGGGCCCGCGCGCGCGCAGCCACTTGAAAACGGCGATTTCCATGGACGCGTCTTTCATCGAGACCGCTCGCAAAGATCGCGACTTGGCAGGAATTGACGTCATTTGAGCTCCCAGCTTGCGCTCGGTCACTCGATGTTTTGCACCTGCTCGCGGATTTTCTCCAACTCGGTCTTGGCTTCCACAATGACTTGGGCGATCGCGGCGTCATTTGCCTTGGAACCGATGGTGTTGAATTCACGAAACAATTCCTGACACAAGAAGTCCAAGGCCCGGCCGGGTGCGTCGCTGGCATGGAGGTATTCGAAAAATTTCGCAAAATGCGAGTCGAGCCGGGTGAGCTCCTCGCTGATGTCGCAGCGGTCGGCGAAAAGCGCAATTTCCTTGGCGACCCGCTCATCGCTAGGGTCGAGTTCCAAGCCGGAATCCCTCAAGCGCTTGGCAAGTAAGTCGCGCTGGCGCAGCGGTCGGCCCGGCGCGTCGTCAGCAATTTTTTGAGTCAGCTGGATCAAGGTGTTGAGCCGGACGATGAAATCGGCTTGAAGGTCCGCGCCCTCGCGTGCACGCATGCCCGCGAGTTGGGCAAGGGCGTGAAGCAAGGCTGGCTCAATCGCAAGCCACGCGGACTCCGGCAAGATGCCACCGTCACCCACGGTCACAATGCCGGGCTGACGGAGGAAATCCGCAGCGCTTGGAATCACTTCCTGACCGACGATTCTCCCCAATTCCGCGCAGGCGGTGGCAAATGCGAGCGCCAAGGCCGGATCAATGCTGAACCCGGCGGGGGTCGCCTGCGCGCGCTCCAAGGTGATGGCAACTTGAATGCGCCCGCGCGAAAGCACCGCAAGAACGGTTTTCCGAATCACCGCGTCGAGCTCGGATAGCTCGCGGGGCGCTTGGATGACGACTTCTGCCTGTTTGCGATTGACCGAAGTGATCTCCACTGCGGCCTGCCACGCGTCTGTGCTGGCGGCCCCGCGCCCGAATCCTGTCATGGAATGCATGCGGAATCATGGTGGACTGCGCTGGAACCTTGCAAGGTGAATGAGGATTTGAGATTTGAGATTTGAGATTTGAGATTTGAGATTTAAGATTTTGCGGATGATTCTCCCCGCATGGCGAAGGTTTTTGTGGGGCTCTCGGGAGGAGTGGACAGCGCGGTGGCAGCAGCTTTGCTCGTCGAGCAAGGTCACGACGTGGCGGCCGGATACATGAAAAACTGGATCAATGACGAGGGAATCCCCGGAGATTGCCCTTGGGAACAGGACATCGAGGACGGCCGCGCGGTGGCGAAATCCCTTGGAATCGAATACCGCGTGATTGACCTGATCGACTCGTATCGCGACCGAATCGTCGAGTATCTAATCGAAGGATACCGCTCAGGAATCACGCCCAACCCGGACGTCTGGTGCAACCGCGAGATGAAATTCGGCGTATTTTTAGACTACGCACTGTCGCAGGGATTCGAGCATGTCGCGACTGGGCACTACGCCCGGCGGCGGGAATTGGCGGATGGCCAAGCCACGATTTTGCGGGGCGCAGACCCGAACAAGGACCAGAGCTACTTTCTCTCCCTGATGACTCAGCGCCAGGCGTCCTACGCGCTTTTCCCGACTGGAGAAATGCTCAAGCCGGAAGTGCGTGAAGTCGCGCGCCGCTTCCAATTGCCCGTTGCGGAAAAAAAGGACAGCCAGGGAATCTGCTTTCTCGGACAGGTGAAAATGAGCGATTTCCTGCGCCATTACCTTGCCGACTCGCCCGGTGAAATCGTGGATCCAAGTGGCAAAGTTTTGGGTGAACACCGCGGCCTGCACCTATACACCCTCGGTCAGCGCAAAGGGCACGGCGTCGCGTCGCCACGCGAAGGAATGGCCTATGTCGTTGTGGGCAAGGATGCTGCGACAAACCGCCTGATCGTTGGTTGGGATCAAATGGACTCCCAAGGACTCTATGCGAGCGAGTGCACGGTGGGCAACCTTTCGGCGCTGAACGAAGCCTTCGACACCAAGCGCATGGTGGACGCGCAACCACGCTACCGGGCGAAGGCCGAGCCCGCTCTGCTAGAGCCACTCGCCGGAGGAAAAATCAAACTGAGCTTCCAGCGCCCCCAGCGCGCGCTCGTGCCAGGGCAGATTTGCGCGCTTTACGAGGGTGGACGCCTGCTCGGCGGCGGGGTCTTTGAAACCGCAGGACCGCTTGGTTGAGCGGGATTTCCATGCAGCATGGCTTCGCTGCCATCGCCCGCGCGCGAAAGCAGTCGAATCCCTGTCATTTTTGATCGGATTTCAAGATGCGCGTGAAAAACTCGAGCGCTTCCTGGATGGATTCTGCATTCATCACATTGTGGCCGAGATCCGGAACAACTCGCCGCGTCACGGACGCCCCAGCTTTTTCTAACGAATCCGCAAATGCCAGTGCCTGCTCGGGCGGCACGAGCTCATCCTGTTGACCGTGAACCATGAGGATCGGAGGAACCTCCGGATGCACATAGGAAGCAGGGCTTGCCATGCGCGCGAACTCACCGTCATAGCGCCGGTTAGGAAAAAAATTCCAGAGCGGCGCGCTAACCGCATTGTGCATCATGGAAGTCTTAGGCCACTTGCCACGATCACGATCCAGATCCGCAGGGATGGCCCAACAGACGGCTGCTTGCACGCGAAGAGACGCCAGCGGATCGGGTGAAAAGTGTTTTTCATTTCCGGTGCAGGCCATGAGAGCGGCAAGGTGCGCGCCGGCCGAGTGGCCAAGCGTGCCAACGCGTTCGGCATCGATGCGGTAAGTATCGGCGCGATGACGAAGATGAGCCAGCGCAGCATTGCAGTCTTCGATCTGTGCTGGAAACGGAGCGTCGGCCGTTAGGCGATAATTGGTGGAGGCCAGCGCAAAACCCTTTGGGAGAAATTTCAATGCTAGGTGAATGCCGGACTCCAGCTTGTCACCGCTGTGCCAGCCACCCCCATGGATCCAAAAAACCACGGGAAAAGGACCTTTGCCTGCCGGCACATACAAATCAAGTTTCTGCGAGGGTTCCCGCATCGCACCGGGCTGCCCCCCGGAGACATACGCGACATCGAGATGGTGCGTGCTGCCGCGAGGCAGTTTTGAAATCAAATCGCGGATCTTGGGTGACACGGTCTGAGTGGCCTCAGGCGCTGGCTTGGCCTCACCGGCGGCGCTTAGTGATAGGATGCCCAAGGCTAGAAGGGCCATTGCTGTGGATTTTTTCATACGCGTAAATGCTGGGTCGGATGACTGACACCCATGGGCAAGGCTTCAGTTGGCGTTGTCGTTGAGCGCTTCATTCACAACTTTGGAGGGCGGAAAATCCGCGGATTTTTCACCGCCACGGCTGCGGAGGCGCTTGTCGTTGAAGCCGCCTTTTGGTTGGTTAAGCGGGATTTCCATGCCGCCGAGTTCGCCCATCATTTTGTAGAGTTTGTCTTCCATGCGTTTGGCCTTGGCCGCATGGGCCGGATCGTTGATGAGATTGCGCGACTCGCCGGGATCTTTAGTTAGATCGTAAAGTTCGTCGGAATCCCACAGTCCATAATAAGTGATGTATTTTGCCTGCGGTGTTCGCAAGGCGAAGGTGGTGGGCGTCTGCGGGAAGTTTTTTTCCCAGTAATAAACATATAGGAACTGCTCGCGCCACGGGATGGACTCGCCGCGCACAAGAGGCAGGAAACTTTTGCCGTCCATGTGCGGCGGAGTTTTGAG
>JBILPN010000138.1:0-7891 GCA_044373865.1 Luteolibacter sp.
CACAGAATCATGAACACAATTCCTAACACCGCGTAGATCACCGGGTCGCTTGTAAATGCTTCTGATAGACTCATGCGGTCTTTTTTTGTGGAAGGAAGAATCTTCACTTCCGCCGTGGCATCCGTGGCCTTCCCTGAACGAGCGGTCATGATGATGTTCACGGCACACATGATGAAACCAATCAGGTACAATCCGCCGCCAAATGAACGCAGCATGTATGGGATGTGGATCGTTTGCAGCGTTTCAACAAACTCATACTTCAACGTCGCACCACCCGGATTCGTTTCACTCAACATCAATCCTTGAGTGATCCCAGCCACCCACATCGCAGCAACATACAACAGAATCCCAACAAGGCCGATCCAGAAGTGCATGTTCGCCATCGCGGTGGACCAAAGCTTGGTCGCCCACAAGCGGGGTGCCAACCAATAGAACATCCCCGCTGCCATGAAACCATTCCAACCTAGCGCACCTGAGTGTACGTTTACCACTGTCCAGTCGGTATAGTGAGACAAGGCATTGACCGCGCGGATTGATAGGAGCGGGCCCTCAAAGGTCGCCATGCCGTAGAACGTCACCGCCGCAGCGAAAAATTTAATCACCGGGTCCGTCCGGAGCTTGTCCCATGCACCGCGCAAGGTTAACAAACCATTAAGCATGCCTGCCCATGATGGCGCCCACAACATCAAGGAAAACAACATCCCCAACGTTTGCAGCCAATGAGGCAGCGAGGTGTTTAACAGGTGGTGCGGACCCGCCCAGATATAGATGAAAACCAAAGCCCAAAAGTGAATGATCGATAAACGGTAGGAGTAAACCGGACGGTCCGCCGCCTTGGGAATAAAATAATACATGATTCCCAAAATGGGTGTTGTTAGGAAAAAGGCCACGGCGTTGTGACCATACCACCATTGCACCAAACCGTCTTGAACCCCACCAAAAATCGGATAAGAATGAATCAGCGATGTGGGAATCGACAGATGATTGACCACATAAAGCAAAGCAATGGTCACAATGGTCGCAATATAGAACCACAGTGAAACATAGAGACTTGGCTCATTGCGCTTCGCGAGCGTCCAAAAGAAATTGATTCCAAAAATCACCCAAATGACGACCACCGCAATGTTCAATGGCCAGATCAATTCAGCATACTCTTTCCCTCGCGTGAGCCCAGCCGGAAGAGTGATGGCCGCACCCAAGATAATCAGCTGCCAGCCCCAAAGGTGAATCTTTGATAGGATATCCGAGGCGGTTCGAACCTTGCACAAACGTTGCGTGGAATAGTAAACTCCAGCAAATACCATGTTTCCAACAAATGCAAAAATCACCGCATTGGTATGTAACGGCCGGATTCTTCCGAAGGTGATATAGGAAAGCCCCTCGCCCTGGATTAAGCCGAAACTGATCCACTCAAGAAATTTCCCATTCATCTGCCACCAAGAAAGCTGGGTCGCAGCGAGGACACCGACAAGCATCCCAACAATTCCCCAAATTAAGGAGAATGTCATAAAACCGCGTACCGTGCGGTCGTCGTAAGTTACAGTGGTGGTGGACATGGCGTGGATCAGGGCTGGGTGCCGGGCTTGCTGGGGGTGGTTTCGAGTGGCAATAGTGAATCGCGCTCAAAACTGCTTCGGCGCGAACGACGCGACTCAATGGCGAAGCAGACAACGAAAATTCCCGCCAGACATGAGCTGACGAGAATGGTGATGGCGAGGACGTTCACGCAGGAATCCAAGCATAGCCTGCGCGCCACCGCATCGCATGGACTCTCAAAGACTGTGCGGATTCTCCGCCAATCCACCGCATGACCCAGCAAAGCCCCAGATGCCCTAGCAAAAACCCCTAGAACTCCATCCGTAACCCAGCAATCCATCCGCGCCCAGCCAGTGGCGCGACATCCTTCAAGAACGAGGTGCTCTGCCGCGCCTCTTCATCCAAAAGATTCACCCCCTTCAAAAAGAGCGTTGTCGCGGCTTCTCCCAGTTGGAAACGATAATCCATGCCGGCATTGACCAAAAAATACCCATCGGTCGGCAGCTCATAATCCGCAATGCGATCTTGTTGGGCCACCCACTGTCCCTCCAGCCGCGCACCCAGGTCCTGCCACTGGCCATCTGCGGCCAATGTCACACGAAAGGGCGGAATCCGCGGCACGGGCTCGCCAGTTTCACGACTTTCGGCACGCACCCAATCCCCTCGTAAAATGAGATCCAAGGTCTGCTCCCCGGAGCCCGCATCACCCGGTGACTTCGCGTCTGTTTCAGGAAGCTGCGGCGACAAGACGTGGTAGACGGTTTCAAACTCCGCCCCGTAAAAATCTGCACCACCCGCCTCATAGGCAAACTCCGGGAAGGCCTCACCGTCATCGATAAAATCAGCGCCTGTCGGCTGCATGCTGATGAAATCCTCAAACCGATAGTAAAACCCGCTCACACTCCCAGTCACCCGCCCCGCCTTCTTGCGCAGCGATAGATCCACGGAAAATGAATTCTCTTTGCCCAAATCTGGATCCCCAATCTCATAGGTGCCGGTGGCAACGTGCAGACCTTCCGCAAACAACTCCACATAGGTCGGCGGGCGCTGGCTGTAGCCGAATGACAATGCCAACGCGTAATCCTCAACCGGAACATATACCACTCCAGATGAAAGATTGAGCGCATGAAATGAACGCTCGAACTCCGCTGTTTCATTGCTTTGGTAGTCATAACGAGCACCAAATTGAAGGGTAACCGCATCCAAACGGATCTCCTCATACACGAATCCAGAATTGCTCATATTTTCTACCGCAGGAAGAAACGCCTCGGAGCCGAGAGCTGAAAACTCGTTGCGCTGAAACTCCAGCCCGACCAAGCCCTCAAAATTTCCCTGCTTTTTGTGCAGCAACTCGGTGCGAGCATTGAAACCATCGATCAAGAACCGCGTGCCAACCTCCGCTCCTTCGAATTCCGTGTGCGCATAATCCGAATGGCTGAATTTAAAATTCCACTCCTTCACCCAGTCCACCGGCTCATACACAGCGCCTCTCACATCCCAACGACGCTGGCGCAAATCAATGCTTACATCCTCCTCGGCCACAGTCCCGTAAAGGGAATTCATTCCCGAAAACGAGGCTCCCAAAAAGCCACTTTTAAACAGATAGGATGCTCCCAAAGCCCCTCCATCCGACTGAGTGAAACTGTTTGGCAAAACCCCATACGCTTCTTCCGTTTGCGGATCCATCCGGCGCAAGCGCTCGGAACGCGCATACGATGGAATCTCCAAATCTTCCGTTTCCCGCTGGAAGCCATCGAGGTGAAATGCCCATGACCCGCGCCCGAAATCAAGCGCCCCGGAAAACGATTTCATCTCATCCACCGTGCCGAACCGTGCATCCATCGCCCCAGCCAAACCCTCAATCCGCTCCTCAGGAATCCGTGAATCAATCACATTCACCACGCCCCCAACCGTGTTTGGACCGTAAAGCAAGGTCGCCGGACCACGCACCAACTCCACTGACTTGATCGACAACGGATCGGTCGCAACGGCGTGATCTGGACTAACATTGGACACGTCCAAAACCGAAGTGCCATTTTGTAAAATCCTGACCCGATCCTCCCCCAGACCGCGAATGATCGGGCGACTCGCCCCTGGCCCAAAACGCGTCGCGCTCACACCGGCTTGGCCATCCAAGGTATCTCCCAATGTCGCCTGCAATTGATCCGAAAGCTGCTCGTCTCGCAACACACACGCAGGCTGTGCCAACTCGAAAAGTGTGCGATCTAGCGCGCTTGTCGTCACCACCAACTCCCCAAGACGCTGCGGAAGCAAATCTAAGGACTGACCCAATGCCGAGCCTACAAGAAAATATGGAAGAATGCGGAATGGCTTCATGTCCTGCAATTCCAGTCCGTTTGCACATTTTATGCAAGAACAAGATTTGCGCGAATATGCCCCGCTTCTTCAAGCCTCTGCGCTCTGAGCTTCTCTGCTCTGCTTCTCAAGCCACACCAAAAGGATTGCCAAATCCGCAGGGGTGATCCCAGGAATCCGCCCCGCTTGGCCAAGCGTCGAGGGTCGGATTTCTGTAAACCGCACTTGCGCCTCCTTCTTCAAACCACGAATCGCCGCGTAATCGATCTCATCCGGCAAGCGCTTCGTTTCATGACGCAACATCCGATCAATCTGGGCTTGCTGGCGCACCAAGTGGCCCTCGTGCTTGAAATTGGTCTCAATCAGCGGCCAAAGTTCCACGTGGAACTCTTGAAGGAGTTGTTCCGGCAAGTTTTCCCACGAGTTCTCAGTGCGGCGGAACCATTGGTCGAGCTTGACTCCCTCATGCACCGCATTACGCACCCATGAACCTGCCTTTTCGAGCCCAACAAGCTTTTCCTCGACACGGCGAACGCGCTCACCACTGGCAAGACCAAGTTCCGCAGCCTTCGGGGTGAGCCGAACATCCGCGTTGTCTTGTCGCAAAAGCAAGCGATACTCCGCACGACTGGTGAACATGCGGTAGGGCTCTGTGCAACCACGCGTGACCAAATCATCCACCATCACGCCCAAATACGCCTCATCCCGGCCAAGAATGAACTCGGGCCGACCCAAGACTTTGAGCGCAGCATTGGCTCCTGCCATCAAGCCCTGACCCGCCGCTTCTTCATAGCCGGAAGTCCCATTGATCTGTCCGGCAAAATACAATCCTTCGACCCGCTTTGTTTCCAAGGTCGCCCGCAGCTGGGTGGGCGGACAATAATCATACTCTACCGCATACCCAGGCCGCAAAATCTCGCATTTCTCCAAGCCCATAATCGATCGCAAAAACTCCAACTGCACATCGTATGGCAACGAGGTCGAAACACCATTGACGTAATATTCCAAGGTGTGACGACCTTCCGGCTCCAAGAACACCTGATGGCGCTCTTTTTCTGCGAACCGAACGACCTTATCCTCGATTGATGGACAATAGCGCGGGCCCAAACCCTCAATCACGCCACAATACATCGGCGATTGATGGAGATTTCCAGCGATAATTTCATGCGTTCGCGGGTTCGTGTACGTGATCCAACACGGCATTTGTTCCACGTGGAACGCAGGATCCGCCCATGGATTGAGGGTGAAAAGGTCGTTTGGCCCCTTTTCGATGGTGTCAGCCATAAAACTGAACTTTGGAACGGGCTCATCTCCATCTTGCCGCTCGCAGCGCGAAAAATCGATCGAGCGCGCGTTAAGGCGGCAGGGGGTGCCTGTCTTGAAGCGTTCCACATGAAACCCAAGCCGCTTGAGGGACTCGGAAACATTCGAGGTGGCGTCGCCCATTCGCCCGCCTTTTTCATTACGCAGTCCGACGTGCATCAAGCCGCCCATGAAGGTGCCGGCGCTGAGAATGACGCATTTCCCAGAAATTTCCATCCCCAAGGACGTCGAAATCCCGCGAATCTGGTCATTTACGACCAAAAGCTCAGCCACATTCCCTTGGTGAATCTCAAGCCCGGGCATGGCCTCAAGTTCGCGCTTCATGCGGAATTGATACGCTTTTTTGTCACATTGCGTCCGTGGAGCACGCACGGATGGCCCTTTCGAGGCGTTAAGCATGCGCCATTGGATCCCCGTGGCATCAGTATTCAAGCCCATCGCGCCACCCAAGGCGTCGATTTCACGCACCATGTGGCCTTTGGCAAGCCCGCCAATCGCCGGATTGCACGACATCTGGCCAATCGTATCAAGATTCTGAGTCAAAATCGCAACTTGGCAGCCCAGGCGGGCGGCGGCCATCGCGGCTTCAATTCCGGCATGGCCGGCACCAATCACAATCACATCATAGCACTTGGGGTATCGGAACATCGCAGGAAGCACAGCATAACGACATCGACCGCCCGCTCAAGCCTTGAAACAGAGAGATCCCATGCCGAAGCCCACACCATAGAAATTGTTCCACGTGAAACAATTTTCATTCCGGCCGATCCAGAATCCCCGAGGATGCGCGAGGCAAAAGCTCGTCCAGGCTGAATTCCAAGCGCTGTGAACGATTCACCAAGAGGGCCCGCGGCACATGGAATTCCGCCAAGACCTGGCGACAAGCACCGCACGGTGAAATCGGCACCGCGGTATCCGCCACCACAACAACCGCCAAGAATTCGCGCACACCCGACGCCACCGCTGCTCCGATCGCAACTCGCTCGGCGCAATTGGTTAGCCCGAATGAGATGTTCTCGACATTGCAGCCACGAAAAATCCGGCCGTCAGCAGCAAGCAGAGCGGCCCCCACGGCGAAATTTGAATAGGGTGCATACGCTGCACTTCTCGCCTCCCAAGCCGCATCAATCAATGGTTGCCAATTCATCCGTTCAGCCTGCATCTTCATGAGCCGCTCGTGAATGAAAAACCTTTTGAAAAGCGAGATTTTGGCCTAGCCGTTGACCGAAAAATTGCCGATTCTCCCCGCGCCATGCATCGCTATCTCCCCTTATGCCTAAGCCTTGGGCTTCTCGTCGCTTTTCGCGCCGCTGGGAGCATGATGCCTTACGCCTTGCCAAATTTCCAAGCCTTGGTGGCCTTGTTTTTTTGCGGTTCCCTACTCGCCCCCGGCTGGCGTGGTTTTGCCATTCCCTTCGGCATCTGGGCCATGACTTATCCACTCGGGATCGGACCCGTCTCAAGCATCCCGCTTTTTATCACGACTCTCATCGCTCTTGCCGCAACCTATTTCATGGGAGTGTTTCTCTCCAAGCGTGGCCTGCCCGTCGCGCTTGTCGGCTCGGTTGCCGCCGCCCTGGTTTTTCACCTCATCACGAACACCGCTGCATGGATCGGCAGCCCGATGTATGAGAAATCTCTCCTCGGTTTCTGGCAGTCCATCTGGGCTGGCCCCCTAGGTTCGCCTCTTCCATCTTGGGTATTCCTCAGGAATCTTGCGATTGCGAATGCACTCTTCACCGGGATTTTCCTCGTTGCACAGCTCCGCATGCCAAGACTTGCCCCACAACTCTCTGCCTCTCTTCCTGTCAAATAACTGAAAGCCCCTTCCCTCTCTCCATCTTTTTTCGCCGCCATGACCAGTGCCAGTCCCACCAAACTCGATTTCGCAAGCTCTCCGATCAACCAGTCGCTCACTCGCGAACGCAAGATCGAGCTGTTCTCACAAATGGTCCGCATCCGCCGCTTCGAGCAAGCCGGCCTGAAATACTACCAAGCGGGGAAAATCGGTGGCTTCCTCCATCTTTACATTGGCCAAGAGGCCGTCGCTGTTGGCACGATTTCCTTGGGTGGTGCTGACGATCACTTTATCACGGCATACCGCGACCACGGCCACGCTTTGGCCGTCGGAATGGGCATGAACGAGTGCATGGCGGAAATGTATGGCAAGCAAACCGGCTGCTCAAAAGGCAAAGGCGGATCGATGCACTTTTTCGCCCCCGATAAAAATTTCTGGGGTGGCCACGGAATCGTTGCCGGCCAAACTCCGCTTGGGCTTGGGCTGGCATACGGTTTGAAATACCTCGGCCGCGAAGGCTGCTGCCTTTGCTACCTCGGTGATGGCGCAGTCAATCAAGGTGCCTTCCACGAGTCTCTCAACATCGCCTCACTTTTCGGAATTCCCGTGGTCTATGTGATCGAAAACAACGGCTACTCCATGGGCACTTCTCAAAAGCGCTCTTCCGCTTACAATGCTTGCCTCGCTCAACGCGCTGAAGCCTATGCGATTGAGTGGGACGTGATCGACGGCTCGGACCTCTATGAAGTCCGCGCGAAAACTCACATCGCGATGGAACGCGCTCGCAAGGAGCACAAACCCACGGTGCTGGAAATCGATACCTATCGCTACTACGGCCACAGCATTGCCGACGCGAATCACAAGAAATACCGCACGCCGGAGGAAATTGAAAACTACAAGCAGAACCACGACCCCATC
>JBILPN010000139.1:0-7867 GCA_044373865.1 Luteolibacter sp.
ACTTTACGGTTTTCCGCACAGAGGCGGTGGTGTTTGTTACTCACAGTCAGTTTGTTGTGAAACCAGACTGGACGAATCCCCGCCTCTGACCATCTAACTTTTATTCGCTAACAATCTGAAACCGCCACCATCAAAAACGGCACAGCGGAGCAAAAGGAAAAACTCGCCAAAAAAACCGAGCGCCAAAAAAACATCGCAGCCAAGGAGTCCTTGATCCTTCGCAGACTCAACGGCAAACAACTCAGCCTTCCACTGCTAGATGACATCAACTTGTCAGACACCGCTTTCAATGGCGAAGGATTCGCTTCCATCGAGACGAATCTCAGCTGCTTGAAAGACCGCAAAATCGAAATCACCGCCACGGAAGGTTCACGCATGAAGCTATCGAACAAAGTCCCCCGACCGATCTTCAAATACCACTATAACATCACTTGGACGCAAGATCCTGCCGCCAAATCTCATGACAAGGGCAGAATGGTTTTCACCACGCGGTGATGGTCCAATCTTCCGCCAGAACACATCTTCCCAAATGGGAAATCCTCAAAGCCCCGCCACCACCGGCATTCATACCTCACTTCTTCACAGCCGCCACACTCGACGCATGCACTTCATTTGGCGAATGAATCCCTGCTGCAAAATCCGCAATGTTCTGAAAGGTGGTTTGACTGATGTTGCGCAGCGCGGTGTCGGTAAAATACGCTTGGTGCGATGTCACAATCACATTCGGAAAGGTCAACAAACGCTGAAGCTCGTCATCCTGAATGATCTCGTTGGAAAGATCCTGATAGAAAAAATCGCCCTCTTGCTCGTAAACATCGATTCCCAAGTAGCCGACCTTGCCTGACTTGAGCGCACGGATCACATCCTTGGCCTTGATAAGCGCCCCGCGACTCGTGTTGATGATCATCACTCCATCCCGCATTTTCGCCAGAGTTGGAGCGCTGATGAGATGATGAGATTCCGGAGTCAACGGACAATGCAGGCTGATGATATCGGACTCGGCGAGCAGGCAATCAAGGGCAACATAGCGGCCACCAAGCGCCTTGAAATCCGGGTTTTCAAACGGATCACAAGCAAGGATCCTACAACCCAGCGCCGCCAGTGGCTTGGCCGTGAGGCAGCCAATTTTTCCCGTGCCGATGATGCCGACGGTGCGCCCATGAAGATCGAAGCCCATGAGCCCGTCGATCGAAAAATTCCCCTCGCGCACCCGGTTGTAAGCGCGGTGGTATTGGCGGTTCAGCGTGAGGATCATGCCAAGAGTAAACTCAGCAACTGCATAGGGCGAATAGGCAGGCACGCGGCGGACGCTGATGCCGTGAGCATCCGCAGCCGCCAGATCCACTTGGTTGAATCCCGCGCAGCGCAAGGCAATCAACTTGGTCCCACCTTGCGCGAGAATCCCTATCACCTCCGCATCAATCTGGTCGTTGACGAAGGCGCAAACCACCTCGGCGCCATGCGCAAGCGAGACGGTTTCCGCGGAAAGGCGAGACTCATGGAACTGCAGGTGGTGGCCAGCGCCCACGCCCGCCTCCTCCAAGAATTTGCGGTCTGCGCTCTTCGTGCTAAAAATGGAAATGGTCATAAAATCGTGAAGAACCTACTCTTCCGCACCGGCAAATTCACGCAGAAAGAAATTTTCTCGTCCGCGCGGGGATTAAAGCCCAATCCCGCCCCCCCCCCGCAATTGGGTGGTGGGATGGAAAATGTTTGTTTTAAGCACGCAAATCCCATACTTGGTTTTTGTTGTTCAACTCAACGCCCCCCATGTCTGCAAAACGCTACCTCCCCACCCTGCTTCTTTTTTGTCTCGCTTCAAGCAGCTTCGGCCAAACCGAAAGTGAATTCCAATCCCCTGCCCGTCCCTACAAATTGGACATCGCAGCTCCAGTCCAGCTCGCCGCATCCGACGAGTCATCGAAAACCTTCCAATCGGAGGTTCTTCCCGGAATGCTCAAACTTGCCCATCAAAGCCTATCAGAGGCCAAGACCGTGAAGAACTTGAATGCGATTTCTCTGGATCCTTCAAAAATGATCCTCGCATACGACTCGACCGTTCGCGTTTATTTTTTAAGCGAAGGCGCGGGTTATAAAAACTCACTGGGAATCTCAACCACCGGCAAGGGGCCGCTTGGCGAGGATGCGCAGTTGATTTTTCCAGATGCCTCCAGCCCAAGCGGTCTGGGCGGCTCCGGCTCGCTCGTCCGCACTTCCAGCGAACCCCTCGCTGCCGGGGATTTTGTTGACATTGGCACCTACAAATCAGGTTCCTCACTGGATTTCTTCCTCATCGCTAACGGCGCCACTGGCGGCAAGGATTTTTACTCCACCGACCTCAGCCTCAACAGCGACGGAATCATCCATGCCGTAAGCCTCGCCAGCAATGGCTCGGCATACCTTATCATCGGCTTCGAGGACATGCGAGGCGGCGGTGACATGGATTTCAATGATCTGCTTTTCGCCGTGGAAATCGGGCAGGCAAATGTCTCCAACCTCGTCAGTCTTGGCGCACCGGAGCCGTCGCTCGCGCTAGGGTCACTCGTCGCATTTGCCGGCCTCGCCGCCTTTTCCCGGCGCCGGGCCTAAGCGGCTTTGAGGGTTTCTCTTCTCTCTGCGATCCAAAGCACGAGAGATCATCCACTCAGCAGCTAAACCCATGGGAGTCGCAACCAATACCGCCACAGGCAAGGTGCTCAAAGTCTCGGTCATCACAGGCGCCCTCTCGGTCCTGCTATGCGTGGCGTTGTTGAGTTGGCGCCAGTCCGTCGCAAAAAAGCGGGCAGTGAGCTCGGCAATGAGCATCGCCCAAGCTCTCGAAGCACAAGATTTTTCTAGCGCACGATCTGCACTCCCCGGCTTGATTGATCCTCCTCTCAGGGAATCTAAAGAGCTGGAGATCTCCACCGCTGAAATCCAGAGCGCCCTCAAAGTCCGCGACACCGCGGCGCTAAAACGAGTCACGGAATCCCCAACCGCAGCGAAACTTGCCCCCGCTCTCAAGGAGGCCGCAACTCTGGAACTCGCCAGAGAGGCGATGTGGAAGCGGAATTTCTCACTCTGTGAAGAACTCATCGGCCGCGGCCCAAACAGCCCGGAGTTTCTCGGACGCTGGACCTTGCTGCGCGCAGATCTCTTGCTCGCCCGCAAGGAACCTGACAAGGCACGCGAGCTTCTAGAAAACGCCACACTCACCGGCCCAGAGGATGCCCTTCGCCACGCACGTTTGGCTTTGTTCCATGCCCGTGAGCCATGGAAGGCCATGGAGTCTCTGGATGCTGGACTGCGGGCCGCCCCTCGTCATGCGGATTTACTTTCGTTTCGCGCTCAAATCGAGGAGGCCGCTGGCCGACTCTCGGACGCACGCCTGGACTATGTGGCCGCCGTCCTCAGCGAACCAAGCAACCCGCTCCACCGCGACATCCTAGCAAATTTCCAACTCCGGATGGGAGAGCCCTCAAACGCCGCCGACACCTGGCGAGATGCGGCCGAGGTCACGGGCCTTGGTCTCTACGCATTCAAGGCGTGGTTCTGGTCAAGGATGTGCGGAGTCCCCTTGAGCCATGCCCTCCCTGAAAATCAGCAGGAAGGCTGGAGCGAACTGATCCCTGCTTTAGCCAAAATGAACGGCGGCGCGTTTTGGTCGCCTGCGCTCGACATCCCTCTATCTCTCATCCAAGGGGCAAACTCGCGGCCAGAACTCGAATGGCTGCGACTCTTGGAAAGGGTTAGAAACCATGAATGGAGCACCGCTACCAGCATGCTGGATAAGGGATTCTCACGTGAGGCGGACCGCCTCGCACCTGGCATGGCGGACCGCCTAAATGCCAATCTAGCCGCTCTCGCTGGCGCGGATCCGCATTTGGTCCTTGTCGGCAAGGAGTCCACCCCCCTCCCCGATGACTGCCACCCATACCTCAAGGAGTTTGAGGCTTGGCGCAAAATCGCGGCGGATGAGAATCCCCGCTTCAAGCAATGGCTGTCTCATCCCGCATCTCCTGCCGCCACTCTGTTTGCGCACGGCTGGCATGGGGCGGCCTTGGATCTTGCTGACGGCGTGAAGCTCAAACTCGGCCCAGACGCACCCGAGTGGTTCGATTTCGGCTACGCTCGCTGTCTCCTCGTCCGGGATGGCCCAGAGACCGCACTCCGTTGGCTGAAGACACTTCCAACACGCAGCTTGGCCGCAGAGCTGAGCTTCGCTGAACTCATGATCGCGCAAGGTGAGGCTGAGGCAGGATTCTCAATCTTGGAGAAACTCGCATCCGGGACGAGCCCACAAGCCTCACGCGCATCTTGGACCCTCGCCCTCGCTGAACTCGACAGCGGGAAACTCACCGCAGCACGCCAGCGTGTGAATGAATGTCCTGAACTGCTGGCCACTCCTCCAGGGCGTGAAATCCTTGCCAGAATCGCACTCACGGAAGGCAAGCCAGACGACGCACTCACCATCTATCAAAAACTTGGAACGGAGTCTGTGGATGCCATGATCTATCTGTCCAAGCATGCGTTTTCCGAAAAGAACTGGGAGGACGCGAGGCGATGGACGGGCGAGCTGGCACGTCGCTTTCCTGCAGAATCTCAATTCCGGAAAAATCTTTTGAAAATTGATGAGGTGGCGGCAGCCAGCAAACCATGACCACACCGCGCCAACGATGGCTCCTCCTAACGACAATGGCTTGCGCTGCCGTCCTCGTCTGGACCAGGGACACCTCTTGGCTCACCAACATCGCGGACACCCTGCCTCTCGCCGCTGGAATTCCCTTGGCTTGGTGGCTCGGCGGACCGTGGAAACCTCGCAACGCGATCGACTTGAATGGCCGGCAGAAAGCGCTCGCCGCGGCAATCTGCGGATTTGTCATCGGATGGCTGATTTCAAATCTAAGCCTACTTGCGATATCATGGACCCTGCTCACTGGCTGCCTAGTCGCCGCTACCTATCAACCACGCTTGGGAAGGCTCCGCCTCGCGTGGCTGCTGCTGCTTTCATTCCCTTGGATCGCCCTTGAGTGGCCGCAAACCGGCTGGTGGTTCCGCCTTTCCTCCGCTTGGGCCGCAGAACATTTTTTCAACCTTCTAGCAATGCCCGTCGTGAGAGAAGGCACCCACTTGAACGTGATGGGGGTCCCAATCGACATTGAGCCCTCTTGCGCCGGATGGAACCTCCTGCAGATCACTCTTCTCACCGGGGTGACGCTAGGGTCCCATGAACTCCCCAGTCCCCGGCGCTTCAGTGTGCTTCTTTGCTTGCTGCCTGCACTTTCATGGTGCGCCAATCTTTTCCGCATCCTTTTGTTATCCGGCCTAGCACTGTCCTTCGACGTCGATGTCGCGAACGGAGTTCTCCATGGACTCACTGGCTTGGGGGTGATCGCCGTGCTTGTCATCATGACCAAAACTCTCTGCATTCTCCTCACTCCTAACCGGCACCGTCACTCGGTGATCATTTCCAAATCATGAGCGCTTCAACATCGCCTCTTGCCTCCTGGGAAAAATGGCTGCTTTCCGCCGTGATCTTCGGTGTGGCGGCCTACTTGGCGTTGCCATCCTTGCTTGAGGCTTGGCTCCACGACCCATACTCGCATGGCGCGGCCATCGCCTTCGGCATCTGGCTCCTGCTAATTGTCAGCTTAGCTCCCCCTCTCCGCTCCACCGTCGCCACCCCCACGCTGTTTTGGCTGCTGGGCGCCGTTGTTCTTTGTGCCGTCGGATCCATGTCTTCACTCCGCGTTCTCTATCATGCCGCGCTCCTGCTAGCACTGCTCGATCTATCAAGAATCAATTTCCGCATGGGCATGCTTGCCACGCTCTGCACGGTTTCTTGGCTCCCCTCTAGCGGATGGCTCATCAGCCGCTTCCATGCCGGCGGCCTTGTCGGATGGGAACGCCCGCTCGCCGCTGGTCTGGCATGCTCGCTTCTAATTTTTGCTAAGCGCCGCATCTCATTCCACTCCCCATGAATCCCAAACGCATCACTCTCTTCTCGCTCTGCGCCATCGCGCTTCTCGTGGCCTTGGTCTGGCCAACGCTGCCTGTCGCCTCGGAGGCAGAACGCTTGGCGAATCTCCCAAACTCCGGACCCGGCTTTGACTCGGAACACGTTCCGCTCACCGCTGCCGACATCAAGTTTCTCAATGGCGCAAGGGCTGACATTCGGCAAATCCGTCTCCACACGGGGGGCCGCCTCATCCTCACCGTGATTGATGGCAGCGAAAACCGACACGCCGTGCACGACCCTTCTTATTGCCTTGCAGGTGGTGGCTGGCGAATCACCGACAAAAAGCGAATGACCACGCAATCCGGCGAAGCAACATGGATGAAAATGACCAAGGACGACTCCACAACTGAAGCGATCTGGTTTTTCGATGACAAAGAATCTCAATTCACTTCACCATTCACCTACTGGGCACGGACCAGCGCAAGACGCATCAGCCTCGGCCGAAGCGGTGCCGAGCCGCTCCTCGTTACCTTACGCGCACTCCCAGGAGCCCCCATGGACTGGAATCAAATTCACAAAACCCTCCTTCCAGCGCTCGGCTTCCATTGATAGTCAAGCCGTCCATTGGCAGTGGGGAGCCTCCCCAGTAGCAAATGAGAAATTTCCTCGTCCTTCCCGCCTCATCAAGCCGGACCGCCCCAAAGGATTTTTTAACCTTCCAAGCCACACCAAACAAAAACACCCGACGCCTTGCGGAGTCGGGTGTCGCGTGAATTCGAAGACAGAAGATTATTCGCCGAGACCGAAACGGACGAAGCGGCTCACCGTAAGCGTGTCGCCAAGCTCCTTGCCCTTGGCCTCAAGCAGCGCTGAAATCTTGATGTCCGAGTCCTTGACGAAACCTTGCTCCAAAAAGCAGCTCTCAGCGAAGAACTTGCCGATTTGCCCCTTGAGAATGTTCTCAATGATGTTGGCTGGCTTGCCTTCCGCCTCAAGACGCGTGCGGAAAATATCCAACTCGTTGTCCACCACCGACTGAGGAATGTCATCGCGGGAAAGGCCCTTCGGCGCACACGCTGCGATGTGGAGCGTGAGATCCTTGATGAGCTCTTTGAAGGTGTCTGTGCCTTTGGTTTCTGGCTTGGTGGTGCCAACTTCGATGAGCACGCCAACCTTGCCACCGAGGTGGATGTAGGAGGCGACAACACCGCCCGGAGCTGCGTCAAAACGGACATACTTGCGGAATTGGAGGTTTTCACCAACTTCACCAACCTTGGCCTTGACCGTGTCTTCGATGCTCTGCTCACCATGCTGCACAGCAAGTGCTGCGGCGAGGTCCACGGCGCTCGCCTCGGCAAGCTTATCCGCCAAACTGCCAACAAAGGCTTGGAAATTCTCGTTCTTCGAAACGAAATCCGTTTCACAATTGAGCTCAAGCAGGATGCCGGCATCCGCTGCGGCATTGACGCGGGCGGTGATGACGCCCTCAGTCGCGGCACGGTCCGCCATTTTGCTGGACTTCATGATGCCACGCTCGCGGAGGAGCTTGATGGAGGCTTCAATGTCGCCATTGGTTTCGGTGAGGACTTTCTTGCAGTCCATCATGCCGGCGTTGGTCTTATCGCGAAGTTCTTTAACGATTGCTGCGGTGATCATTTTTTAAAAAGGTTGTGAAAGGTAGAAAGAGAAAAAAAGGCGACCCGTCGGGTGACAGGCCGCCCGTTGAATTTCAAAAATCAGTTCTTGCGAGCTGCAACCATGGCATCAACCAAATTTTGGAGGATGATGCGGATCGAGCGAATCGCGTCGTCGTTGCCCGGGATCGGGTATTGGACGAGGGCTGGGTCGGCATTCGTATCAACGAGTGCGATGATCGGAATGTTCAAGCGACGGGCTTCTGCCACGGCAATGGTCTCACGAGCGGAGTCC
>JBILPN010000331.1:0-4674 GCA_044373865.1 Luteolibacter sp.
TCCGCTGTCGGAGCAAGGAACAAACTGTTCACCCCCTCCGCATCCGCATCTGTGCCATACATATCATCTTCAAACTTCGGCAACTGCCCCGTGCCCTCCATGCACTCGCGCTTCACAAGGTGCGGCACGTTGACTTCCTCATAACCATTCGCTGATTGTGTATCTAGCAAAAAGTTGATCAAGGCGCGCTCCAAGCGAGCCCCTTTCCCCCGATAGACAACAAACCCGGAGCCTGCCGTGCGGACTCCATCATCCCAGTTGATGAGTCCATGCATCAGCGCAAGCTCGACGTGATCCTTGGGCGCTGCGAGTTCCGGTTTACTGCCCCACTCGCGCACGACTGGATTGGCCGCCTCATCGCTGCCGACCGGGCAAGCATCGTGCGTTAGATTGGGTAAATTCAGCAGCAACTCCGTTTGCCGCCGTGCCCCCGCTTCCGCCTCGGCATCCAGCGCGGTGATCTGCTCATTGATTCCGCGAACTTCCGCCTCGATGGCGGAGGTGTCGCCGCCCTTGGCTTTGAGAATTCCGATTTCCTTGGAGATCGTCTTCCGCGAGTTTTGCAACTGCTGCTTCAAGGTTTCCGCCGCGCGCCGTGACTCATCACAGGCGAGCACGGCGTCCACAAGTTTCCAATGGTCGCCGCCCCGGGCTTTGAGGCGGTCTTGCACGGCGGTCGGATTTTCGCGGATCACGCGGATGTCTAGCATGGCGGCAAGACTCTCACGGGCGGAGGGGGCTGGAATCAACGCGAATTTTCATGGATTTGAGGAATTCTGTGGCAAGACGACCCAAGCTCGCAGCCTGCGGGACGGCGGCCCAGCGCATCCGCCCAATTCACCCGCACCCACTGCGCGGGAATCACTCAATTTTTTCCATCGACTTGCCGCCAATTTTCCGCTTTCCGAATGGCCATGGAACAACGCGCCGAGTCACCAGAAGCGATGCAAGCCCTCGGCCAGGCCGCCGCAGCGGAGGCACGGCCAGGAATGGTCATCGCCCTCGTCGGCGACCTCGGTGCGGGGAAAACCCATTGGACCAAAGGCTTCGTCGCCGGACTCGCATCCCGTGCGGAGGTCACCAGCCCGACCTTTGGCCTGGTGCACGAATATGCAGACGGGCGGCTGCCGGTTTTCCACTTCGACTTTTACCGCCTCGGCTCGGCCGCCGAGTTGCTCGCGCTCGGCTGGGATGAAATCCTTGAGCAAGACGGCATCGTGATCGCCGAATGGGCGGACAAATTTCCCGAAATTTTGCCTGCGGATGCGCGTTGGCTACGTTTCACCGTCGCGGCCGATGGCAGCCGCCAGGTGAATTGCCCGGCCGGTGAATGATGCCTTATGAACCGGCCATCGCCATGCCGCCCACCGCATCGACCAAACGCCCGGCCGAGCGTGCAGCCGCCATTGGCAAGCCGCAAGAAGTCAGAGCCAACAGAACTGCGGCGATGCCGAAAACTTGGAAAACACGTTTCATCCCCGGCAGAATGGCCAGTCTCAGCAGCGAGTCAAGCCGCTGGGACCGCACGTTTCGGAGCTTCAAAAAACAGGGTGAGCTCGTGCCGATTGTAGGTGAGGTGAGTGCTGACCAGCCAATTCAGCCCGGCCACCCCCGCTTGATCCAGCGCATCTCCGTGCAGCACATTCATTTCCTCAAACGTTGTGACCCCAGGCGTTTTGAGTGTGAAAACCACCAAACCCCCAGCCCGCAAGTTCTTCGACAAACGCAGCACCTGTGCAATCGCCTCGCGAGCGTCGCCATTCATGTCGCTCAAAATCGCATCATATTGCATGCTTGAGTTTGGCTTAAAACCCGCAACATCCAAGAGCGCAAAATTTAGCGACTTGTGCTGCGCCACGCGTGGATCCAGCGGTGCGCGGTCGATGGCCGTCACCTGGTAACCGCGCGTCAGCAACTCGGACGTCATGCCGCCCGGGCTCGCTCCCAGCTCCAGCCAATGCGCGCCCTCCGCCAACGGCTTCCGGTGCAAGCCTAAATAATGCAGCGCCTCAGCGATTTTCGCGCCAGCCCGGCTGATCGTATCCGGTGCGTTTTGGCTGATAAACTTCGTCCCGCCGGGATAAAATCCATTTGAGGCCGCAGGACTCTGCATGCCACAAAACAAACCTTCCTTCCCGACCAAGCAAAACACGGTTGGCTGGCTTCGATGCTGCGCTTCCACCTCTTTAAACTCCGCGACCGCGCGTGGAAAAAGCTGCAAGGTCCGCCCACGCAGGTTCGACGCCAACGACTTGTAATACCGATTCGTCGCGCTCGGATCCGTCTGCCCGATGAACAATGCCTGCGGGCCACGCGCTCCAAACTTCCGGAAAATCGCCTGCGCCGCCTTCTCCACAAAACCCTCCATTTTCTCCGGATTGCACGGCCATGCGTGATCCAAAGGCAAATTCCAACGGATAAACTTCGCCGACTCTGAAGCTCGCAGTGCCTTAGGATCTGGCAGTTCCACGATCCAATACTCGCTTCCGAGCTTCTTCACCAAGCGGCCGCCAAGCCCTTGCATGATCGGCTCCGTGAAAGGCTCAAAGGTCTCAGAAATGCGGATCAACCATTTTTCAGGCAAACAAACGCTGGCAGTGGATTCCAAAATTGCAGTGGGTAAGTGAAAAAATCAGCGGCTCAAATCTTCCTGATACATCAGCTTGAAGCCACTCTGATGCAAAATCGCCACCGCGAACTCATAATCCTCCACGTGCATCGCCAACATCGACTGGCCATTCGGGCTCGGCATCAACGCATAAGCGAAATCAATGTTCGTCTCCGCGATCATCAACGAATCCAAGCACTGCAAAAGCCCGGGTCCCGCCTCACGCATGGCGATGACGACCAACTCGCAGGTGGTGTGCGGAATCCCTTTCTCCATGAACAACTGCTCGGTGGCGTCCGGATCCGAAACCACCAAACGCGCCACCGTCGCATCCCGCGAGTCTTGGACACTCAGCCCGATCACCTCGATGTGAAGCGAGCGCAAAAGCTTGACCATCGCCGCCAGAGCCCCGGCCCGGTTCGGCAACATGACTGAAAATTGGCGGACCGGCTCTCCGTGATCAATGATGGTTTCTGTCTCCATAAAGATCGGACGCTATCCCATCCGAGCGTCCGGTGCAAGGGCGTCGTCGGTGTGGCATGCAGCTTTAAAATCAAGCGTCCAAGCCGGCTTCCTCTGCCGGGCTAATTTCGCACACCCGGCAAAGCCCCTCCGCAATGGTGAAGCGGACATTGCAACCGCAGAGCGCCGCACCAAACACGCGTCCAGCGTCCGAGGTCTGCGTCGCAGGGCGTGGATCAAGTGCCAATGCCTCGCACAAAACCGCACGCGCACGCGCCGAAAGCGCGGAAAATGCCGCCAAAGCCGCCGCCTCCACCACCACCTCCAAGCGCGCTGGAGCCTCCCCGGCAAAACCGCCAATCGCGTCTGGCAAGGCCTCCGCATAGGGCAAATACGGCTTGATGTCGTAGATCGGCGTGCCATCCAACAAGTCCAAGCCACCCAGCAAAAGCACCGGCCCATCCGCACCGCTAAAGTCCACTCCCTCCAGCCGCACCAAGGACAAACCCAAGCCATTTGGCCGGAATGTGGATCGACTCGCAAACACGCCCACGCGTTGGTTCCCACCGAGGCGGGGTGGGCGCACCGTTGGCTTCCACCCTTGCCCGACCGTCTCGTGAAACCGAAAAATCAACCAAAGATGGGAAAACCCCTCAATCCCACGCACCGCTTCCGGGCTGCGGAAAGGCGCGTGGAAGACCAAGCGCCCCCACGCACTCGGACACAGCCCGGGCTGGCGGGGAATCGCAAATTTCCCGCCGAAACAACTGCGCACCGTCGCGATCGGCTCCAAACTCATCACTGGCTCCATGGGCACCCCGCTTCAGCGAGTTTTCAGGTGGATACTCGTCCGCAATTCCGCGCCCTCGCGCCGCGAATGCACCGTCAACTTGTCCAAATCCCCCAAAACCTTGATTGAACCCTCCATCAGAGCCTGCTGATCTGCGGAAAGTGGCGCGCCCAGCAATTCGCCTGACTCGCTTTTGACGAGCTCATAGGTGCTTTGCATGTAATTTTCCAAGGCCTTGAAATTCATGCTAAACCAAAGCCCAGTCGCTGGCTCGCCGCCGGCCTGCGCCTTGCCGATGAGGTCCAATGCGTGATTCTTGGAGGTGGAGGCCGCGAACCACGCGTCGCCAACAGTGATGGATGGCAGGAAGTCGTCTGTCAAAAATGGCATCGCAATGAACCAACTGGTGTTGCCATCCCGCTCGGAGCTGATCGGTTTCTGCATGGGAATATCCGTGCCGGTGAGCTCGCTGATTTTTCCGAGCGCGCCCGTGAGCGTGGAGCTCATTTGCTGCCACGAACTGGCGAGTTTTGCCCGCTCCTTGACCGGAGCAACCCACGAAATTCGCGGGATTCTCCCCTCGTCCAAGACTTTTTGCGGAATACCCGGGACCGCGGGAGCCGAGCCCTTGAGATCGATCACCAAGGCGCTTTCCTGGCCGAGCCCCGCGCTGGCAGCTTGGCCAAGCGCTTCCCACATGCCGACCATGTCCGCGCGGAATTTGCCATCAAACAACTCCGTCATTTCTTTAAATTGCGCCATTTCCGGGCCTTCCAGCGGCGACTCTGCCACCTTCATGGTCAAGGCGTAACCG
>JBILPN010000627.1:0-2665 GCA_044373865.1 Luteolibacter sp.
CGACTGGCTGGCGCTGGGTGCCAGATTCAGATCGCTCTCAGACGCACCGGAAAACATCACCGCGTAGTCACCCACGCTGCCAGTTAGGACCAGGATATTGCGTTTCGCGATGAGCGCGAGCAGGCGATCCGTCATTTCCCGGCCCAAATCGGAGTCCATTTGCGTGCGGTCGGCAGCCATGGTGGCGGCTATTTTTTCGCCCAGCACCTTGTATCCGGTGAATTTGTGGCCGGAGTTTTCCACCTCCACCGCCTCGACCATTTCGCCAAGCAGCGCGAGATTGGCAACCGTCGCAGCGAGGAGTTGGGCCCCCGCCTCGCGGTCGGCACGGCGAGTCTTGAACGCCAAGTAAATCGGCGGAGTGCTGGATTTTTCCAAAAGTTGCATGCCAGACTCCGGATCCTTGAGCAGATCGCTCATGAATTCCTCGTCGTAGGGCTCGGCGAGCGCGGATTGGATTTTTTCGAGATCACCACCTTGCAGCGAGCCCGCAAAGGCCTTGGCCATCGTGCGCATTTGGAAATACCCCATGCGCCGGTAAAAAGTGAACAAGTTGCCGATTTGCTCGCCGGAACTGGGGCCGAGGGCGAGGGTGAATTCTTGGCCGAACAAAGCGGCGGCTCCCATTTCCTCAGCCGCCTCCGCAGGCTCCTCCGCTGCCGTCGCATCCTGCTCAGCGTCAGGCGGAACCAAGTCCTCTTCCAGCATTTCTGGATTATCGCCGAACATCATCAAGCCACCCAATTGGCCCTTCATCAGCTGCCAAAGTTGGGAGGATTCCAAGCGACCTGCGGTTTTTGTGCCATTTTGAAATGAGAGAACCACCTCAGTGTCCTGAGGCAAATGCTGGACGAATCCGAGCTTCGCCGCGCGCTCATCCACACTGAGCTTCGGAACGGCGACAGGCGCAGGCGGGGAAACCTTGCCAGCCGACACCTCAAGCTCGGCCGCAGGAAGCTCCGGCACGGGGGGGACTTCATTTTTCTTGCAGGCTCCGACGCTCAGCGCCAAGAGGGGGATCCATCGCCAGTTCAAACGGTTTTTCATAGGCGGTGCCAGCTAGAACCCTTGGCGAGTCGCTAGCAAGGAGGATTTAAGCCTTCCCGAAAGAGAATTCTCGCACCAACGGTATTTCACTCTTGGCAGATGAGGGATCCGGTTTACCCATCCGGCATGCCCGACGCTGTTTACGTTCATGATGCCTTTGCCAGAATCGCGGATCGCTACGTGTTGACCAACCACGTTTTGAGCTGTGGCATGGACGTGTTGTGGCGCAAAATCGTCAGCGCGCGCATCCAAAAATGGCAGCCGAAGCGGCTTCTCGACGTGGCCAGCGGCACCGGCGACTTGGCTCTGGAAATCCAAGGCCGCTGCCCGCAGTGCGAGGTGATCGCCTCGGACTTCTGCGCGGAAATGCTTGCCCACGCCGCCACTCGCGGCATCGCGAAAACCATCGTGGCCGATGCCTTGCAACTCCCGTTCCAGGACCATGAATTCGACGTGGTGACCGTCGCCTTCGGCCTGCGAAACATGGCGGACTACCCGGCGGCCCTGCGCGAAATGCGCCGGGTGCTGCGGCCCGGCGGTCGCCTCGTGATCCTGGATTTCTCACTGCCACGAGGGATTTTGCGCATCCCCTACCGGCTTTATTTGCACCACGTCTTGCCGCGAATGGCCGGTTGGCTGACCGGGCAGCGCGACGCTTACGAATACCTTGGCGGCTCGATCGAGGCATTTCCATCCGGCTCTGCCATGACGGAATTGCTCGAATCCTGCGGATTTTCGCAAACCACCGCCACACCGATCACAGGCGGTGTGGTGACGATTTACGAAGGAAGCGTCTGAGCCGCAGCTTCACTCGTGGTCGCTGAGGTAACGCTCCGCCTCAAGCGCGGCGGCGCAACCTTGCCCCGCAGCCGTGATCGCCTGGCGGTAGTAGTGGTCCGCCACATCTCCCGCCGCGAACAAGCCCGGAGTCTTGGTGGACGTCCGGCTTGGGTTTTGAAGGATGTAGCCATTCTCATCCTTGTCCACCAGATCGCCCAAAAAGCCGCTGTTCGGCACGTGCCCGATCGCCACAAAGACACAGGCAACCTCCAGCTCACTTTCCTCACCCGTGATGAGGTTTTTTAAAGTCACGGCACGCATTTCACCTTTTTCATCGGTGAGATATTCCGCAACGGTCGAGTTCCAAACCGGCTCGATTTTCGGGTTGGCCAAGGCGCGGTCCGCCATGATTTTGGAGGCGCGCAGTTCGTCACGGCGGTGAATCAAATACACCTTGCTGGCAAATCGAGTCAGGAAACTTGCTTCTTCGCAGGCGCTGTCGCCCCCGCCGATCACGCACACCGGGACATCCCGGTAAAAAGCGCCGTCGCAGGTCGCGCAGGAGGTCAGGCCGTGACCGATCAAGTCTTTTTCCCCTGCGATTCCAAGGTGACGGGGAGCCGCGCCAGTCGCGATGATCACGGTCTTCGTCTCGAACGACTCAGATCCCGCCTGCAACAAAAAGCTCCCGTCCTCCCGCCGCTCCAGCGAGTCCACGCTTGCCCAAGCAATGCGCGCACCGAACTTTTCAGCCTGCGCCTGCATTTTCATCATCAGTTCCGGACCCATGATGCCGTCTGGGTGGCCGGGGAAATTTTCCACCTCGGTGGTCGTCGTC
>JBILPN010000141.1:0-7728 GCA_044373865.1 Luteolibacter sp.
ATTCTTGGGAATCTGGCTCATGCCAACGCGGGTCGGCGGGCGACAGGCCAAGGCCTTAGCAGCTTGAGAACTCGAAGACATTCAAACACTTGCAAGCAACCCCCGCACGCAAACTTCAAAAAAAGAACCGTTTCCCACATGGCTGCGGAAAACGGCTTGGAATGAAAATCCGAAAATCTGGAGAGCTCGGAAACTTGAAATTTCGGTCAATTTACGTCGGCTGCTCGCCGCGTGCCATCACCACTTTGCCGGTGCGGACGGTCTCAATGATCGTGAACTGCGAGAACATGTTGATCGCCGCATCGATTTTTGGGCTATCCCCATTGATCATCACGATCATCGAAGTGGGTGTGAGATCGACGGTTTTGCCTGAGAAATGCTCGGCGATTTGCAGCGCCATCGAGCGCTCGGCAGGCGAGCACTGGATTTTGATGAGCACCATTTCCTTGGTCACCGAATTGTCCGAGGTGTGCTCGAAGCAATGAATGACGTCGATGAGCTTGCTGACCTGCATGATGATCTGCGTGAGGCCCTGCGGATCGCCGGAAATCCCGATGGTCATGCGCGAGAAATTGGCGTTGCGGCCCTCGGAAACGACGAGTGAGTCGATGTTGAAGGCGCGCCGCGAGAAGACTTGGCAAATGCGCATGAGCACACCCGGCTCGTTGTTGACGAGAACGGAAAGCGTGTGCGATGGCCCGCGGCCACTCTTCGGAGCAGGAACGGGGGTGTCGGTGGTGACAATGGTCTTGGACATGGGAAAGATGAATGCGTGGATTGAAAATGACGGGTGAAAAAGGGCGAGGCGCGGAGACGGACACCGGGAAATTCACCCTCCATCCGTCTCCACAGTCGCCCGCTCGAAAATCACGTGGAACCGACGGGCTTGGCCATCTTCGTCTTCGGAGCCTCCGTGATCATATCCTCAAGCGCAGCCCCGGCGGGAATCATCGGGAACACGTTGTCGGTCTTCACACACTCGGCATGAATCAAAATAGGGCCATCGTTGTAGGCCAGCGCCTTTTCCAACATGCGCGTGACATCGGCAGGGCGCTTGATGTGCACCGAAGGAATGCCATAGGCGGCGGCAAGTTTGCAGAAATCCGGATTCCCCACAAGATCCACTCCAGACGTGCGGTCCTCATAAAATAGCTCCTGCCACTGGCGAACCATGCCAAGGTAGTGGTTGTTCAAAACCACGATCTTGATCGGCAGTTTGTGAATCTGCGCGGTGGCAAGTTCAAACAAGGTCATCTGGAAGCCGCCATCTCCCGAAATGGAAATCACCATCTTATCGGGGCACGCGAGTTGCGCGCCAATGGCCGCCGGGAACCCGAAGCCCATGGTGCCAGCACCGCCGGAAGATAGCCAATGATACGACTCGTGGTTCTTGTAGAACTGCGCCGCCCACATCTGGTGCTGCCCCACATCCGTGGAAACAATCGCCTTACCTTCCGTGAGTTGATAAAGCTCATCGATGACCTGCTGCATGCGCAGACCGCCCTGTTTCTTGTAGTTGAGCGGGAATTTTTTCTTGTAGCCATCCAGCTTGGCAAGCCACTCGGAAGTCTCAAGCGGCCCGATTTTCTCGTTGATCTCGGAGAGCACCGCCTTCGCGTCCCCCACGATCATGAGGTCAGGCACGATCATTTTCCCGGATTCTGCGGGGTCGATGTCGATGTGAATGACCTTTGCGTCCTTACAAAACTTCGCGGGTTGGCCAATGATGCGGTCGTCAAAACGCGAGCCGACGTTGATGAGCAGGTCGCACTCGATCATCGCCTTGTTGGCGTAAGCGGTGCCGTGCATGCCAAGCATGCCGAGGGCCAAGGGGTGAGTTTCCGGGAAAACCCCTTTGCCGAGAAGCGTGGAGGTGACCGGGCAACCCAAAGTTTCCGCAAGATAGAGCAACTCTTTGTCCGCGCGAGCGATCATGCATCCCTGCCCCGCCAAAATCACCGGCCGCTTCGCCTTGGCAATGAGCTCTGCCGCTTGTTTCACGCCTTTCGGGCAAATGTCGAAACTCACTTCCGGGTGGTATCCAGGAAGGTTGAAACTCGGGTTCAAATCCCCGGAAAACGGGCCTTGTGAAATGTCTTTGGGCACATCGATCAAAACCGGTCCTGGCCGGCCGGTCGTCGCAATGTGGTATGCTTCCCGCGCAATGCGTGGCAGCGCGTTAGTGTCTTTCACGAGGTAGTTGTGCTTCACAACCGGAATCGTAATGCCAAAGATATCAGCCTCTTGGAAGGCATCCTTGCCGAGCATCCAAGTCACCGTCTGCCCGCAAATCACGATCATCGGCACGGAATCCATCATCGCAGTCATCAGTCCGGTCACGGTATTTCCAGCACCCGGGCCGGAAGTGACGAGCACCGCCGCCGGACGCCCCGTGGCACGCGCATAGCCATCCGCCATGTGCACCGCGCCCTGCTCATGGCGCACGAGGATGAACTTCATCTTGGTCGGGACCGTTTCGAGCGCATCGAAGATCGGGATGGCTGCTCCACCGGAGTAGCCGAAAATGTATTCGATGCCGAGGTCATCGAGTGTTTTGATAAGCGCTTGGGCGCCGTCCATTTGGTCTTTGCTCATAAAAATGTGACTTGGGGCCGCAAGATGCACTTTTCAGGGGCATCCAGCAACTAAAAATTGCGATATTCTCAACAAAAGCCACCATTCTATCAGAACAACCCCGGAAACATTGCCAATTTCCGGACAAGTTGCGAAATTCGCCCTGCACAAATCCGGAAAGCTCGCCACGTTCCGCCGACTCTGCCAAATTTCGTGGATTGCGTCATGGCGGAATCCCGGCAAGACTCGATCCGCCAAGCATGAGATCAACAGCAGCATCCACCAAGCGGGGAGACGGGCGCCTGTGGGCGATCGCGCTGCTTTGCTCGCTCGGCCTCAATGGCGCATTGCTTGTGGTCTTTGGATTGGCGGCCCTAAAATCTGAGTTTTTCCGCAAAGTTCCGCCACCAAGTGCGCCTCCAGCCGCCGAAAAGTCGGCCGCGAGCCTCGTCATGATTTTCCCGGAAACCGCGCCAGCCGAGCCCCCGCCGCCCGCCGCCCCCGCAAGCAAGCGCTTTGCACGCACCAGCGCCGACCAAGAAAGCACGCGCCCGAACCGCCCGACCTTCACAGGTGAGCGGAACACTCAAGCGACGAGTGACCGCCCACCCGACCTCAGCGCCCCGGCACTGCCCTCGCAAACTGGCAGCCAAGCCCGCTCAGCCGACGAGCTGGCGACCACGGAAAGTCAGTATCGGGAAGGAGAAATCGCCGACGATGCCCCAGCCCTCCCCGCCTTGGCACAAACCCCGCCAAGTCCGCAAGCAGACCCAGCCATGGCAGCAGCAAGCCCGGCCACCACTCCACCCAACACCGCAGCAACACCGGCGGCGGAAGCCCTCGCGAGTGCCAGCCCCCCGCCGCGCGAGCTCCTGATGGAAGGACCCAACCCAGTGGAAATTCCAGTGCCGCGCGACGAAGCCAAGGCGCCTCCAAACCCCGCCCCCAAGCGGACGGAGGCCACCGCAAGCCCCGCCGCGCCAGAAACCCCACGCCCGTCGCCTGCCGCCACCGCGCCCAAGCCCAAGGTGAACGACCCCGCCTTCCGCAGCGAACAACGCAAAACCGCCATCCGCGGATCCATTTCTCGCAAGGGCCGCAGCGCGCTCGACGTCGCCGACTCCCCCCTTGGCCGCTACCAAGCAATCATCAGCCGCGCCATCGAGCAAGAATGGCAGCGGAACTGCGCGCGCCACCGGGATTTCATCACCCCGGGCTTCCTCACCGTCCGCTTTTTTGTAGAAGCCACCGGCAAGGTCCGCAGCGTTCAATTCGTCGGCGAAATGGAAACCGGTGAGGTGCAGAAAGGCTTCACGCTCAACTCGATACGCAACGCCGGGATCCCACCCATGCCACCCGCCGTGAAAAGCGAACTCGACGGCGAGACGCTCGAACTCCTCTTCAACTTCTACTTCTAGCCCACATGATCCAGCCCATCACCGCACTCATCGCCTTGTCCACCACTCCCCGAGACGGCTTCCAGGCCTCATGGGAATTCCTCGCGAAAGGCGGGATCTTCATGCTGCCGCTCGCCGCCACCTCAGTCGTTGCGCTGATGGTCATCATCTACAAATTCCTCTCGCTCTCCCGCCGCCGCGTCCTGCCTGAAAACCTCGCCCGCGAAATTGGCCAATTTCAAGACCTCATCGCCACCAAGCGCGTGGAACCGGTCCTCAAACAATTTGAAAAGGGCGAAAGCACGCTCGCACGCCTCGCGGCCATCGCCATCCGCAACCACGGCAAGACGCCGCAAGAAATCAACCAAGCTGTCGAAGTCTCCGCCCGTGAGGAAACCGCCCACCTGCACGCGGGCATCGGCGTGCTGGACATCGCCATCACCATCGCCCCGCTGCTCGGACTTCTCGGCACCGCATCCGGCTTGGTCACGATTTTCCAAGGCCTTGGAGAAACCACCGACCACCTCGCCATCGCGCGCGGCATCGCGGAAGCCTTGAACACCACCATCGCCGGACTTGCCATCGCCGTGCCCTGCGTCATCGCCCACGGATACTTCACCCGCCGCATCGAAATGCTAACCGCTCGCTTGGAATCTCTGCTCTCGGAACTTGCCGGACACTGCCAAAAAAACGGCCCCACCGCCTGAAACCACCATGCATTTCCAACGCAAACTCCGCAAACGCGCCGAGGTGCCGATCGTCCCGATGATCGACATCCTCTTCATCCTTCTGGTGTTTTTCATCGTCTCCACCAATTTTAAGAAACCCCGCGATATCCTCCGCATTGAGCTGCCAACCGTGAAGGAAATCCCCTCGGACAGCGTCGCGGACACCCGCTCGGTCCTCGCGGTGGACGCCGCAGGCAAGGTCAGCCTCGACTCACTCGCAGTGCCCGAGGGACTGCTGGAACCCTACCTGCAAGCCTATCAAAAACAAAATCCCGGCCGCAAACTCGAACTGGAGGCTGACAAGCAACTCCCGCTCGAGCGCCTGCTCAGCATTTGGGACGCGCTCACCAAGGCCGGCTTCGAAATCAAAGACGTCCCCGCACGCATCAAACTGAACAACGGATGATCTTCGTTGCAAAAATCCCTCATTTCTCCCAATTACCCCTATGCACCGCACCCTCGTGACCCTCATCAGCCTCGCATCACTGGCCCAAGCCGAGTGGACCAAGCTCTGGCCTCAAGCCGCTCCCGGCGCAGCCCAGCCACCGCCACAAAGCGAGCAAATTGGCGAAGGCGGGCGCCTGAGCAACATCGAGATCCCACAATTCCAAGTCTATCTCCCAGCCCCGGAAAAAGCCACCGGCGCGGCCGCCCTCATCTTTCCCGGCGGCGGCTACAGCATCCTCGCCGCCGATCATGAAGGCCACGACTACGCGAAATGGCTCACGGAGCAAGGGATCGCTGGCATCGTGGTGAAATACCGCGTCGGCCCCACGCTCGGCTACCAATTTCCCGTCCCCTTCCTCGACGCACGCCGCGCCATCCGCACCGCTCGCGCCAAGGCCGCCACCTGGGGCCTCGATCCCACACGCATCGGCGTCATGGGCTCCTCCGCCGGCGGCCACCTCGCCAGCTTGTGCGCCACTCGCTTCGCCGACTCATTCCCGGAAGAGACCCAAGACGCCATCGACCGCGAGAGCTGCCGCCCAGACTTCGCCATCCTGATCTACCCCGTCATCTCGATGAACCCGCAAACCACTCATGGCGGCTCACGCAAAAATTTGCTTGGCCCGGATCCCACGCCCGAGTTGAGCGCGCGCCTCTCCACCGAACTCGCCGTCAGCAAGGAAACTCCGCCAATTTTCCTCCTCAGCACCTCGGACGACATGGTGGACTGCCGCAACAGCCTCGCCTTCGCCGCCTCATGCAAGGAGCACGGCGTCCCCGTCACCCTTCACCTTTTTGAAAAAGGCGGGCACGGATACGGACTCAAAGGCAAAGGCGACCTCGCCGCATGGCCACCCCTGCTGCAACGCTGGCTCGCCACGAAATTCCCGAAAAAATAGCCCTTGCCCAGCTTGGCGCAGCCTTTCTAAACCCTCGACTCCGCCAGCACGCACCCTCAAATTTCACGCATGAAACCTCGTTTTTCTCCTCCGCACGGCACCCAAAACAAGCAGGCACGTGAAAACCGCCACGTCCAAGCGGTAGAAACCATCACCCCCTCACTCGATGAGGACGACTTGATGGCCATCGTTGCTGCTCAGGCAGTTCCATTCATTCTCATCCTCGACTGCGTGCAAGATCCGCACAATCTCGGAGCCATCCTGCGCACCGCAGATGCCGCCGGCGTCCATGCCGTGGTCGCTCCTAAGGACAAGGCTGTCGGCATCACTGAAACCGTGCGCCGCGTCTCCGTCGGAGCCGCAGACCACGTGCCCTTCGCCCAAGTCACCAACCTCGCGCGCACCATGGAAAAGCTCAAGGCCGCCGGACTCTGGCTCGTCGGAACCTCGGACCACGCCAAATCCAAATCCATTTATGACATCGACCTCAAAGGCCCGCTCGGCCTCGTGCTCGGCGCGGAGGAGAAAGGAATGCGCCGCCTCACCGAGGAAAATTGTGATTTTCTCGCCTCGATCCCGATGGCTGGAAAAGTCGAGTGCCTGAACGTCTCGGTGGCCACTGGCGTTTGCGTCTTCGAGGCGGTGCGCCAGCGCCGGACCCCAGTTGCTTGAGCCGGTCCGCATTCTGTCCGACCTCCACCTCGGGCACAAAGTCTCGCGAATCGACGACGTCGCGACCTTGCGACCCTTGATCGCAGGCGCGGCGACCGTCATTTTCAATGGCGACACCTGGCAGGAACTCGCCCGCCAATTTTACAGTCGCTCCGCCGCAATGCTAAGCGAGCTCAAAGAAATTTGCCGTGAGGAAGGCGCGGAGCCCATCTTCCTTCCCGGAAATCACGATCCCGGGTGGACCGGTCCCGCCTGGGTGGAGCTTGCAGGCGGGCGGATCGTCATCACTCATGGCGACGCCCTATTGGTGGGTGGCTCGCCATGGAAGCGGGAAATTTTACTGAACCCCGAACGCGTCGCCGAGCTGTGGGCACAGCACCCAGACGCCGCCACAAACTTTGGCGAACGCCTGAAAGTCGCTCAAAAAATCGCCTGCGAACTCTGCACCGTCGAGCACCCAACTGGCCGCAGTTTCCTCGCACGCGCCATGGATGCCGTCATTCCACCCGGCCGCGCCGTGAAGATGCTGGAATCCTGGCTGACCCAAGGCACGACCGGCGGGGACTTTTGCGAGCGCTATTTCCCGCGAGCGGAGATCCTAGTGATCGGCCATTTCCACTGGGCGGGGAACTGGCGGCACGGGCGGCGGCGGGTCATCAACACCGGCTCATTCATGTCACCCGGCCAAGCGCACTGGCTGGAATGGCAGGATGGCTGGCTCAGCCGCGGCCGCATCGACGAATCCGAGGGCAAATGCCGCAAAGGCGCAACGCTCGATGTTTGGAGAATTTAAATTTTAAATTTCGCGCATTTCAGGTTTTGCCATCCGGAAACCTCTAACCCTGCGGGAAAGTCCGACTCCAAAGGTCGAAAAAACAAAGGTCGAAAAAAAAGGTGGTACACGAGGACGGGATCGAACCGCCGACCAATCCGGTGTAAGCGGACCGCTCTACCGCTGAGCTACTCGTGCAGGGCAGGGCGCGATGCTGAGGACGGATTTGAGGAAGATCA
>JBILPN010000142.1:0-7727 GCA_044373865.1 Luteolibacter sp.
GCAGCGGCTTCACGCCTTCCGGAATCGAATAGTCCTGTCGCTCGACTTCCTTGCCGTCCTTCACGACCACCCACCGGACGGCGGAGCAAGTACCAGAGGAAAGCACCAGTGAGGCGCCCAAGCGATTATCCTGTCCGGAGTCACGGAAGAGGATGCCGACTTCTCCGGAACCGCTGAATTTTTCTAACGATAGATCATACGAAGCGAAAGGATTGAATCCACCGATCCAGCGGTCTGTCATGGATGCTTGGGTGGCGGTGACTCGCAATTTACCCTCATGGATCTCAACTTTCGGGTCACCTGTCGGCGTTCCGACGGGAGGGTGCATCAGGTCGAGTTCCACGACTTTTGAAGGATGGAAACCGGCAAGGGGAATTTCCTGATTGCGGTCGAAGATCATCCGTTGCGTGGCTTGCCGACGGAATTCCAATTGCTTGGGGGTGACCTCGGCACGGGTCATGCCCGAGAGCGCTGCGAGAGAAATGGCAAGATGAACCGCAAAGGTAAAAGGTGGGAGTCGCATGGCAGGTGGCAGAATCATTTAGTTGGCATCAAACTCACCGAGCGGGATGGCCTTCACACTGTAATCAAACATCAAGGTGTTCCGGGATTTTCCATGAGGTGGCTCCTCCGACGCTCCATAGCTGGCAGTCGAAGGGCGGATGACCTGGTCGATTTCAGTGATCCAGGGATTCCCGCGCGTCGCTCTGGCAGCCAGTGCGGCCGTGGTCATCGGCGGAGTCTTCGCTCCAGAACTGTTAGCATTGTAGTTGCCCATCGGCCAGAATGTGGAGTTGGTCAATGCGTCTGTCTGTTTGGAAAATACCACATAAGTCGGCCTGCTCCGACTTGTCGGGTTCGTGACATCGTTCTTCGCCGTAGGATAATCAAGAACAGAGGCATAGAACATTCGCGGCTGGGGATTGCCGGGTTGGGGCTCGGATGCCAGATAGCCTTTCAGCAGCCATCCAAGTTGCCCGCTGACTGCATTGTTTTGATATCTTGGGAAGTGGTCGGTGAGGACCGGACCGGGCAGTGTGCCGTTGTTGTCGGCGGTGGATCCAGCGATCGCCGCCCCGATCTGGCGCAGGTTCGAAACGGAAATCGCACTGCTGGCTTTTTTCCGCATATTGCTCGCTAGAGAAAACAATAGAGCCGCCAAGACACCGATGATGGTGATCACGACGAGAAGCTCCACCAAGGTGAAGGCCGCTCTCAATGGATGGATTTTTTCGGGTTGCTTCATGACTTATTCGCGGGTTTCAAGAGTCCTCTCATTTCACGGCTCAGCAAGAACAAAGCTGACGCACTTTCGCCGGATTTGATGAAGAAAGCATACTAACAGATTTCGGAAATGGGATTGCGGAGGGAGACAGCCATGCTTGTGCCGCGTTGTGTGCCAACGTCATGGGTAGCATCGACATTCACCTTGGTGCTCGGGAAAATGCTCTTCACGGATTCGAAGGTGGAGCCGTGCTTTGGAACGCACCGTGCACCCCGCCGGGCTTGACGCCTGCTTCAGCGCGGTCAGGCACTGCGATGAGGGCCCCGAGCCGCCGCGCGAGTTGGTCTTGATAGAGAGAAGGCGGGAAAAGCGTCGTGCCGAGGCCCTCGCCTTCGATGTGGTCCGCCGGGGCGGTGTTGTGCTTGGCGGGATCCTTGGTGCCCACTTGATCGACGGTCCCGCTGGTGCCGATGACATACCCGTAGCGGCCCTGCTCGGTGACGACCAGTTTGTTTGGGAAAGCGGTGCCGGAACCCGAGGTGTTCCAATAAACGCTGTGGGCGGTGGAGAGGCCATGGCCGCTGGTAACCCGGAAAATCGCCTCGTAAAAACTGTCCAACGCGCGGCACTGGTCCCACAGGTTCGAATGGCTGAAATGCATGTGGTTGTCACTGCCGTCGCCGCCGGCCGTGCTGTATCCGCCGCTGCCGGAGCCGATGGCGCGGCCGGTTGTCCGGTCCTCGCAGCGTAGAAACACATTTCCCGTGGTGCCCGAGTGGGAAACCACGAAGCCGTGACGGCTGAACTCAGCGATGGAGTCCACCACCAAGCAGTCATCAGAACCCTGCAGGCGATACATGTAGCCGTTTCCAGCTCCGCCGCCGTATTGCGGGCGCTGGAAATGGCAGTTTTTCACCGTGATATTTTTCGATGATTCGAGCCGGATGCCGTTCGACGGGTTGTGGCAGGTCGAGGTGTTGCCGACGGGTTGATAGCTTCTAACATTCGACACCCAACAGTCCATCGCGCGCTGGATATCGATCACCCAACTGAACGCCAGGTCATGGGCGGCCGTGCCCAGCTCCTCGTGGTCGGACTCGCCCCACTGCGCTCCGGGATGCTGCACGTTGCCGATGGAAAGATCCTCGATGCCGCAGCCGGTGATGCGCCCGGAAATTTTTCTAACCCTTGATTTGTCGCGCGTCAGGCAGGTGTAGCGCATCGGGATATCGATCTCGATCCAGTTCTCCACCGTATTCACCGCCGTCACCAACCGCCGGTAATTCGCGGGGTCGGGGATCTTGGTTTTAGAGTTCCAGGAAGCCTGCTGCCCGTGTTCGAGGATCCAGGCGGGGGTGAAATCTCGGAGGATCTCGATCAGGTTTCCAGGCGCGAACGACGATGCGTCGGCTAGATAGATGCGCTTGGTAGGGGTGGTGATGTCGGCGGCGATGGCAACGTTTGGACCTTCGGCGGGGTTCAACCCGCAGATGCGGATAGTCGCCAAACCGCGCATTGCCACGGTGGTGCTGAGGAGAAACGTTTTGTCCGGTCCGCTGCCGCGCAGCAGCACGCCGTTTGCGGAAATACGGAGCAATTCGCGGCCGCGAGTTTTCGAAATTTTGAAGGTGCCTGGAGGCAGACTGACCACGCCGCCACCGGCTTTGCTGGCAGCATCGAGCGCCGCTTTGATTGAAGCCGTGCTATCGGTCGTGCCAGTCGGGTCTGCGCCGTAACGTCTCACGTCGAAAATCGGCCCCTCGATTTGCGGTATCGCTACCTCGCCCCTTTGGTAACCGGCGTATGAGAAATCTTGGATGAACTTGTCCTGATAGAATGACGTCTGAGTTGGCGGCTGCCAATCCGCCGGATAGAGCACGCTCCGCCACGCGGTGTCTGGGCTAGGCGTGACTCGCACGGCGTCGAGTTCGAAGCCGGTGATTCGAAACGACGAGGCAGGGTCCGCAGTGGCGTTGGCAAAAACGGCTGCCACCTCGGCATCCGCGCTGCCGCCATTCACCAAGAGGCCAAGTTCACTTACATCGACCATGCCATTCGATGTCCCGGTGACGCGCCGCGAAGGGTTGTTGCGATTGAGGATGGTGAATGATTCGTCGCCGCTGATGAACTCGAAACGAATACCTGTGAGCTGCCAGGCGTGGCCGGGTTCGAGCGTGACCGCATTGATGCCAATCAGGAATCCTTCTGAGTGGTCGATGCCGTTGGTGCCGCCACGCACCCCGAGTTTTCCAGAGGAGTCGCGGTCGATCAGCGCGTCCTTCATGCGGGCGCCGGAGCTTGAGGTTAGACCGACAGCATCGATGGTGAATGCGAACTTCCGATTGAATGCCGCGCTTGCGGAAAGCCTGCCGCTCGCCGTGAAATCCACGTTAGCCTTGGGTTTCCCCGAAGCATCGACAGTGAACACGGCGCTCACCGCCGATTTCCCCTCTCGGCCGGGGATCGACGTCAAAACAATCCGGGCGTCCAGCGAGCTAACGGGCGTGGCACAGAGAAGCAAGCCGAGCATTCTTCTCTGGGAGGAATGAAGGGAAATCCCCGGGTTCTTCATGATGCGCGCATACCAAGGAACTTTGGAGTCAACTCCTTGTTCGAAACTTTGGTTAAGTTGATTCACTCTGCAAGGAACTTGTGGGTCATCCGATGCTGATAGGTCTGGCCCGGACGCAGGACGGGAGATGGGAAAGAGGCTTGGTTGGGAGAGTCAGGAAAACCCTCGCTCTCTAGGCAGAGAGCGGTGCGCTTGGCATACTTCACGCCGCCTTTGCCTGTTACGGTGCCATCGAGGAAGTTCCCGCCGTAGAACTGGATGGCTGGCTGATCGGTGGAAATTTCCATCACCCGACCCGATGTGGGGTGTTTGAGGCGGGCTGCTAACCGCACGCCGCTGCCCTTTTCCAAGACCCAGCAGTGATCATAGCCGCCGCCAAACTTCAGCGCCTCCGTATCCGCATCCAAGCGCTCGCCGATGACCCGCGGCTTGGTGAAGTCCATCGGGGTGCCGGCGACGGGCGCGATGACGCCCGTGGGGATGAGGCCGATGTCAGTGGGTAGGAAATGCGGGGCGGCGAGCATCAGCTCATGGTCGTTGATGGTGGCATTTGGATTTCCTGATAGATTCCAGTAGGAATGATGGACGATGTTGAGGATCGTCGGCGCATCGGTGGTGGCGCCGGCCTCCCATTTCAATTCATTTGCATCGGTGAGAGTGTAGGTGACTTTCACGCTGAGATTGCCGGGGTAGCCTTCTTCGCCGTCCTTGGAGAGGTAGCTGAATTCCACACCGTTGTCAGCGGTGGCGCGGCCGGTCCAGAGCACTTTATCAAAGCCCTTGAGTCCGCCGTGAAGGTGACAAGGAATTCCACCAGGATCGTTGTTGGTGGCGAGGGTGTAGTTCTTGCCGTCGAGGGTGAATTTACCGTCTTTGATGCGGTTGCCGAAGCGGCCGACCGATGCGCCGAAGTAGCTTGTATTGGTGAGCCAGCCATCGAGCGTGTCGTAGCCGTGAGTGACGTCGGCGAGTTTTCCGAGTTTGTCAGGCACCTCCATCGAGACGAGGATGGCGCCGTATTCCGTGACCCGGGCCTTGAGGCCATTTTTGTTAGTCAGTGTGAAAATGGCCACCTCGCGGCCGTCCGGCATTTTGCCAAACAGCTCTTGTTTGACCTCTGCGGCGAGGCAGTGGCAAGCGACCATTCCGATGGCCCATGTGCTGACGATGATACAGATGTTTTTCATAAATGGTGGCAAGTGATCAATCAGCAGGAACGCCGGCGGCGCAGCAGGGCAAGGACGCCAACACCACCCAGCAGCGCGGCACTTGGCTCAGGAATGACGGTGAGACCGAGCTCACCGGTGGACTCGGTGAACTGCCAGGTGTTGTCGCCGCTGGTTAGATCCCAAATTCCATTGAGATCGGCATCCATGAGGCTGCCGGAATACTGATCGCCGAGTGAGAGGGTGGCGAAGGTTCCCGTTTCACTGGCCATGTCAAACAGGTTCCACGAGTAGGTTCCGGTTCCGAAGATCACACCGATGTCGAGAGTCATTGCGCCGCCGTAAGTTAGAACACCTGCCGCTCCAGCACCGGTCAGATTGACGAAATCATGACCGCCCGTGACGCCCGCACCCAGAGTGCCATCGATTTCCATGACGGTAGTGCCTGCGAGAACCAGTGTATCAGTGAAATCCATCTGGCCGGGGCTGTTGCCGACGGCGAGGGTGCCGTTGATGACCGTCTTGCCGACCGTTCCTGATCCGGCGAGGGTTGCACCCGAAGCGACGGTGGTGAGAGAACTGGTGGAAATGTTACCGTTCACCACTAGCTTGCCGCCATTGACATTGGTCGCGCCGGTGTAGGAGTTGGTGGCATTTGAGAGCTCCCACGTGCCTGTGCCGGATTTTGTGATGGCGAGAGTCGCAGTCCCGTTAGATACAGAGCCGCTGATGGTGTTGGCATCTGTCGAGGTTCCGGAGAGTTCGAGAAGGCGGTTTCCTGTCGCGCCTGAATCCACGTTTCCGGCGAGGTTGAGCGAACCTGCATCACTTCGGATGCTTGAGGAACCGTTGCCAGCGATGGTTTTGACGGTGCCATGGATGATGTTATCGCCGGCACTGTTCACAATCGAGAGTCCGGCGGTGGTGATCGACAAGTCGGATGCCAGCGCGATATTTCCGGCGCTTCCGTCCAAGGTGAGATAGGCATTATTCTGGGCATTGATGATTTTGGGACCCGTGCCCAAATTGCCATTCGCGGTGATTTTCAACTCGCCGGTGGCGATGGTGACATTGCCGGTGAAGGTGTTGTCGTTGGTGAGCACCAAAGTGTTAGTTCCAAATTTGGTGAGGCCGCGCGTGCCACCGCCCGCACCGGTGGTGTCGGCGATGACGTCGCCGATGGTGAAGGTTCCGCCAGTGGCGTTGGTGGTATCAAACCCAATGATGGATCCAGCATTCATGCCATCGATGGCACCGGAACTGACAGCTAGATTGGTGAGCAAAGTGGTGACATTGCCCGTGGTGAACTCGTCGGTGCCGCCGACGTTGAAGCCGAGGGTGGCACCACTCTTCACGTTGAGGTTCGCTGCCGTCCAGTTTTCGGCGGTGTTGTTGTAGAGGGAGGCTTGTTTGGCGAATTGGAGTCTGCCTGCGGTGATCGCCGTCTGACCGTCGTAGGTGTTTGCACCGGCCAAGTTCAAAGCGCCAACACCCTGCTTGGTGAGACCGAGACCTGTGCCAGTGATGGCTCCTTGAATGACGCCCGAGATCCCCGTGGCTTGTTCAAAGACGCGGGAGCCGGTTCCTGCCAAAGTGATGCCGGTGTTGACAGTGCCAAGGCTCTTGAGGAGACCGTCGGTGTAGGTGATGCTGGTTAGGCCGGTGAGGTTTTTCCCGGTCATGTCGAGGACCGTGGTCGCCCCGCTGAGTGCGAGGGTGGCGAAGGCATTGGTGGTGCCGAGTTTGACGATATTGCCCGTTACCGTGGTGGTTCCTCCGGTGAGGTTGAGTGCTGCGGTTATCGTTTTAGTGGTATTTCCTGCGGTGTTGTCGGCCATGGTGATGGCACCGAAACTTGCTGTGCCCCCCCCAATGTTGATGGTGGCTCCAATTTTGCCGATGAGGCTCGCATTCACGTTCGCGCCCATGATCACCGGCCCGACCTCGAGGGTTCCTTGGTCGAAGGAAAGTGTGGCTTGTGAAACGAAGCCGTTGGCCGAGTTTCCGTTTCCAGTCCGTCTGGCCATGGTCAAGTTGGTGATCTTGGCATCGACATTGTGGCCGTTGAGATTGACCACGCTGGTGAGATTATTGCTGGTATTCACCGAAGCGTTTACCATGTTCATGGTTGTAACCGCTGCAACGCCATCCAGACCGCGGAGAAGCAAAGTGCCTGTCCCTGTATTAAACGAGATTTCACCGGCACCGCGGCCTCCGCTGCTGCTGCCAACTCTCAGAGCGTTGGTGTTAATCGTGTTCGTCCCGCTCCCAAGGAGCATTTTTTGCACGGTGGAAAAGTTGCTGTTGTCACTGACACCTACCGTGCTTGCGGTGATGGTGCTGTCCGTCGCAAGCCTCAGGGTCACGGCGTTTCCAGTGGTCGCCCCAGCGGCACCGCCCCCGCCCAAGCGGAAGATGCTACCCGCTCCGGTGAGATTCGCGGTCAGGGTGCCCAGAGCGCTCATGTCTACTGAGGTCGTGCTGTTCGTGGTCGAGGCAGTTTGATTCGCCAACAAGAAAGAGTTTCCTGTCACATCCAAAATCCCGGTGCTTCCAGTGAATGTAACATTCGTTGGAGCTGCCGGAGCGGTGCCGGTAAGAACCGAAAAATTGCCGGTCACCCCAAGGGTCTGATTTGCGGCGATATTGGTTGTGTGCTGGAGGGTGGCGCTCTCAAAGTTGTAGCTGAGCGATGCGATTGAGATGCTTTCGTCTACGGTATTGGTGGTGCCTGAGGCCAGCGCGCCGGTGGCGTTGAAGGTAA
>JBILPN010000143.1:0-7656 GCA_044373865.1 Luteolibacter sp.
AGCCGAGGAATTTCCCGTGTGGGGTGTGAGTTAGGGGTTGCCCTTAGGGAGGATTTGGTGATGGTGCGGATGATGTTGAAACCACGGATGAAGAGCGGCGCGATTGAGGGGAGCGAAGCGTTTCGGGAAGCCTTGGCCTTGTGGTTTGGCGAGACGGCGAGGGATTACCCGTGGCGGCGGACACGTGAGCCGTATGAGATTTTGATTTCGGAGGTGATGTTGCAGCAGACGCAGATCGCGACGGTGCTGGGGAAGGGGTTTTACACGCGATTTTTAGCAGCGTTTCCGGATGCAGTTGCTTTGGCTGGAGCGGAGGACGAGCGTCTGCTCAAGGCGTGGGAGGGGCTGGGTTATTACCGGCGGGTGAGGATGTTGCGCGAGACCGCGCGCGCCTTGTTGGCGACGCATGGTGGTGAATTTCCGACGGATTTGGACGACTTGCTGGCACTGCCCGGGGTGGGGCGTTACACGGCCGGGGCCTTGCGTGCGTTCGCGTTTGATTTGCCGGCGGTGGTGGTGGACGGGAATGTCTCGCGCGTGCTTGCGCGCTTGTTGGACTTTTCCGGTGCCATCGATGATGGAGCTGGGCAAAAGCAGATTTGGGAGTGGGCGGAACAATTGGCGGACCCCGCGCGGCCGCGGATCTATCATGCGGCTCTGATGGAGCTGGGCCAGCGGGTTTGCCGTCCTGGCGTGCCGGATTGCCTCGCTTGCCCCGTGGCGAAATTTTGCAAAACCCGCGAGCCAGAGCGCTTGCCAGTCAAGCGTCAGAAAATCTCCATCACGGCGGTGGATGAGCACGCGGTGTGGTTGCGTGATGGCGAGGGGCGCTTGCTGATGCATCGCGAGAGTGCGAAGCGCCGCGAGGGTTTGTGGAAACTGCCCACGCGTGATGGCGTGGAAATCTCGATGTTGCCGGTCTTGACCGAGCACGGCTACGCGATCACGCGCTATCGGGTGACCTTGCGGGTGCATGACGCTTCGGAGCTGGGGGGGGATTTTCCGCTGTTGGCGGGCGAGTCATGGGTTCCTGCCGAGGAGCTTCTTGGCTTGGCGATGCCTTCACCCTTCCGGCGGGTGATTGAGCGATTGTTGGTGGAAATTTGAAATCGAGTGTGACGAGTGGCGGCACCTGTGCTTTTGTCCGTGCGGATGGAAAAGCTTTTTCGCTGCGCAGTCGTTTTGTTAGCCGGGGCTTTGGTGGCCTCGTGCGTCATGGCACCGCAGCCGGAGGCAGTGAGCCCGGGCCGAATGACGCGGCAGATCGTGGCCGAGCGAGTGAGCGCGGTGGTGGTGACTCACCAAAAGGACCTGGACCGCTGGGTTGGGCGGAATTTCAAAAGCTCTCAAGCACCGGATGACGCGGATGGTGGTTCTGCCGCGCCGATCTCGCCAGACGGGTATTTCCTGACGGCCGATCATGTTTTGTCGCAGCTCGACGGACGGAATGTTTTTTTGATTTACGGTCAGGGCGGGCGGCTTTCACCGGCCAAGGCGCGGGTGGTGTGGCGGTCAGAGGGCGATGATCTCGCGCTGCTGCACATTCCCGTGGCGACCCCCTACCACTACCAATGGACAGCGCCGCAACGCTGGCTGCCGGCCGGGACGGGTGTCATCCATGGCGGCATCTCGACGGGGCTCCGCGTGGGTGAGGGGAAATTGGCGACCGACTTGCCACCCGAGGGGCCGTTCACAGGCAACCGGACCTTTAAAATCGACATCCCCCTGCAACCCGGCGACAGCGGTGGCCCGGTGGTGGATGCTTATGGGCGGCTCGTCGGCATCAATTCCGCCGTGGAATTTTTGGTGCCGATGGAGACCGCATTTTTTGTCGATTCCGAGGGGAATCGTCCGAGTGTCCGGATGATCGAGGAATTGATGCGGAAAGATCGTGCGCGAAAGATGGTATCAGAAAACCGATGATTCGAACTTTAGGGAACTTCGCGGTGACGGCCGTGGGATTGGTCGGCGCGGCGTGTTCGCCGATCGGGGAATCGTGGATTGTCAACGGCATGGCAGCGGCGGCGGCGAATGACCAGATCATGCTGGTGAGGCCGGATCCGCCGTCTTTTGGCTACGAGCGGATGGTGGCGCAGGCGCGGATTTACCCGGACATCGAGGTTTTTGTTTCACAGCGTGGTTTGCCAGATTTCCTTGCGGAGACAGGCGACCGGCGGCGGCATTACTTTATTTTTTACTATTTGAAGGAGCGTGAGGCGTATGCGTGCCGCACTCAGTCAGGCAGATCGAGCGCTGTCGAGTTCGCCGGGCCGTATCCGGTGACCGAGCGGGAGTTCAAGCTTTTGAATGACTTTCGCAAGGAGGCGACTGCGCCGCGTGCCAGCGGCGAGTGAGCGCGCGCTAGGAAGTTCCAGTGGGAAATGCGCGTGCCGCAGGGAGATTGGCCGAAAGATGCGTATTTTCCTTCTTGCGTCGGCAAGTGGTAGGGCTAGATTTTCCGAACTGCCTTGGGTTTTTGCCGAGGTGGTATCCTAAACCGGGGCATTTTCGCCCCACTGCATAAAAAGCAATACATAAGCAAAACCTAATGAAAACCAATTCCACCCTGCGTCGGGGTTTCACTCTTGTGGAACTTCTCGTCGTTATCGTCATCATCGCGGCACTCGCCGGCCTCACCGCTCCCATGGTGATTCGTCAGCGGAAGAAGGCCGATCAGACCGAGGCTGTCAGCAATGCCCGCCAAATCGGACTCGCCTTGTTTGAGTTTGAAAACGAATACGGCAGCTTCCCAGAGGCCGCTCTTGGTGAAACCATCAACGGCAACACTGGTGAGACTCTTGCTCCAACCACCATCAGCACCTCTAATGACGCCTTCCGCCAGCTTCTCGCTTCCGGCATCGCTCAGTCGGAAACGATGTTCTTCTGCAAGACGGCTTATTCGACCGCCAAGCCAGACAATATTTTCAACACCGCTGCAAATGCTTTGAAAAAGGGTGAAGTTGGCTACGGCTACATCATGGGCACAGGCAATCTGGCCTACAGCACCGCTGGCAATCCAGGCCGCGCGATCGTCGTCAGCCCTCTGAAATATGAAGGTTCGTTCTCCACAGGTGAATTCGACAAGAATCTCTATGATTCCAAGGCGGTTGTCCTCAAAATCGACAACAGCGTGACCTCACTCAACATCAACAACCTCAACAAAGCGGTTCTTGGTGGTGGCAAAACCCTCCTTGACGTCGGTGCCGACACAATTTGGGGCACAGGACTTGCTCCAATCATCGTCAATCCAGATCCTAAGTGATCTGAGGCGATTCTGAAACTTCAATTCACCGGGAGGCCCGCCAAGGGCTTCCCGGTTTTTTGTTGCCTGCGCGCCATTCGTGGGCGAAGGCACGGAAAATCCGCTCTCTGCCATGTCCGATTCCGCAATCAAGCCATCCCGCGCCTTCCTGCCCTATCCCGTTTCCACTCTCAGTCCGCCGATTGTCCCGACGGACCTGAGTTCCTTCAAATCCCGGGGGATTTCCGAGGTCGAGCGGGATTTAAGGCAAAAACTCGAGGAAATTCGCGAGGAATACCTCAAGACCATCGATCACTACAATTGGAACAAGCTCGTTTACGAGGCGGAGATCCAGTTTGAGCCGATTGTTGGCGGGACCTATCACCTCTACGAGGCCCGCGGGCGTCGCATGCTGTCGATGATTTCCCCGCATGAGTGGCCGCACAAGCATCTTGCGAGCGTCCGCCTGAATGTGGATCGGCAGTGGAAGGTCGTCGAGACTGGGGCCACCGTGGACAAGCGCGAACTTTTCGGCAGCGGCGAGCCTTGAGTGGGCTCGGATTCTGCGGATGCAGGGGGTAAAATGCAGTTTGCCGAGTGCTTCATCTGCAATCTTGGAATTTTTCGCGTTTCATCTGGGCGGCATCCGGGTTCATATCCCCGCGCGGCGCTCCACTCCGGGATCTGCCCGCAATTTTTTCGACAACCAAGTTCATTGCCATGTGGAAAGGCCGTTTTTCTCAAGATACATCGTCACTCGTCCAGCAGTTCGGCGAGTCCATTTCGTATGACTGGCGCTTGTTTCCGCACGACATCGCCGGCTCCATCGCCCATGCCCGCGCACAAGCGGTGGCGGGTTTGTTGACGGCCGCTGAATTTGCCGAAATTGAAGGCGGCTTGCGAGCGATCGAGGCCGACATCGTGGCTGGGAAATTCGAGTTCCGGACCTCACTCGAGGACATCCACATGAACATCGAGGCCGAGCTCACGCGTCGAATTGGAGCGGCAGGGGCGAAGTTGCACACCGCTCGCTCGCGCAATGACCAAGTTGCCACGGATACGCGTCTCTATTGTCGCACGGAGATTGACGGCTTGCTGGCCGCGATCACGGGCTTGCAAAAAGCCTTGTTGGACCGTGCGGAGCGATACGCCGCCACCATCATTCCCGGCTACACCCACTTGCAGCGTGGCCAACCGGTCACGGCGGGACACCACTTTCTCGCGTATATCGAGATGCTGGAGCGTGATAAATCGCGGCTGCATGACTGCCGCAAGCGACTCAACATCTCACCGCTCGGTTCAGGCGCGCTGGCGGGCTCGACGATCAATCTGGATCGCCACGCCATCGCCGCCGAGCTCGGGTTTGACGGTGTCACCCAAAATTCCATGGATGCCATTGCGGATCGGGATTACATTGCCGAGCTGCTTTTCGTCATTTCTCTGTGCGGAGTCCACCTCTCACGGCTCAGTGAGGACCTGATCCTGTGGTGTACGGCAGAGTTTGCCTTTGCCGCCTTATCCGACGCGCATACCACGGGTTCCTCCTTGATGCCGCAGAAGAAAAACCCGGATGTCTGCGAGTTGACGCGTGGCAAGACTGGGCGCTTGGTGGGGAATTTGATGAATTTGTTGGTTGCGGTCAAAGGGCTGCCACTCACTTACAACCGGGATCTCCAAGAGGACAAACCCCCGCTTTTTGATTCGGTGGACACGCTGCGCCTCATCCTCGCCGTCAACACGGAAATGGTTGCAGCCATGGAGTTGCGTGAGGAGAACTGCCGCCGCGCCGCTGCGGACCCGATGTTGCTGGCGACGGACCTTGCGGATTATTTGGTGAAAAAAGGCGTGCCATTCCGTCATGCGCACGAATTGGTGGGCAAGGCGGTTGCCGAAGCCATTGCCAGCGCGACGCCTCTGGATCAGCTGGATTTGTCTCGGATCGACCCCGCTTACGGACCAGACGCCAAAGAAGTTTTTTGCTTGGAGCGGGCATTGGCGGCGCGCAGCAACCCTGGGGCCCCTTCCATTTCCAATGTCCGCAGCCAACTGGCGGCTTGGGCGCGCACATTATAAAAGTTGTCACTTTCGTTCAGGTCTTGCCAAAGCGGGGAAACGCCGTAGGGTTTCCGCCGAGCAGGTATTTCCCTACCTCCGATGCCCGCATCCGGCCGATTTGCTTCCTGATTCACCCGTGTTCTGACTGCGGTGGAATGGGTCTGCGGCCAGGAAAATCGGAATCACCTGTCTCACGGGCGGCGGCGCAAGCCGACTGTTTCCCGACAAGGGTGAGGTTTCCTTTCCGCAAGCGTTGCGGAGTCTCGCCCCGGCACCAAAACGCCGGCTGTCGGGGCCATGTCGGTCAGCACGGAGTCCTTTCCGCACCGCCGGTCTCACCTGAGATCGCCGCGCCGGGCCGCCTGAAACCATGACCCAGTGACAACCATGTCAAACGCAACACAAGATTCCCGCAATTCGGGAGACAGTCGTCGCCGCCGCTCACGCGGAGGCTCAAACCGTAATAAGAACCAAAGCAACGATGGACGCCGCAGCCAAAGTGGTGGCGAGCGCGGAGGAGACCGTGGCCCATCCCAAGGCAACCGTGGTGATTCCACGCGCGTCCAAGAATTCCGCCCGCAAGCCTCCCGCCCTGCCCGCGTTTATTCGCCGGCCAAGCTCAGCCTGTGGCAGAAAATCCTGAAGGCCATCGGTCTTTATAAAGCACCCGCCACCCCAGTGCGGACCGAGCGCACGCCAGATTCTGGCCCGGCGACCGCCCGCACGGATGGGCGCCAACCCAAGTCCAACACCCGCAACGCCCGTTCTGGCGAGGGTGAAACTCGGGAGCCGCGCGAGCCAAGGGAGCCGCGTGAAAAGCGTCAAGAAGGCGAGCGCCCCGCACGCGAGCCGCGTGCACGGGATGCGGCACGCAGCGGCGACCGCCCACGTGGTGGAGACCCGAAGAGCGTGGAGTCCACGCGCGTTTACGTTGGAAATCTTTCCTATGACGTGACCGAGCAAGACTTGCAGGAGCTTTTCAAGGGCATCGGTGCCGTTCGGAATGTTGAAATTGTTTACAACCGCAGCACGCACCGCTCCAAGGGCTACGGCTTCGTGGAAATGCTCCGCATGGATGAGGCTATCCGCGCAGTGGAAGTCCTTCATGACCAACACTTCATGGGCCGTAAAATGACGGTTTCCGGAGCCAAGTCCAAGGGCCAGGATGAGCGCGAGGACAAGGACGAGCGCCCGGAGCGTGAGTCCAAGCCGGTCGTTGTGGCCTCCGCAACGCCTGCGCCCGTCGTGGCCGCCGCTGAGCCACTTGTTGCCGCCGAGCCGCTTGTCGCCGCTGCGTCCGAGCCAAGCATCGAAACGATCGTGGAGACCGTCGTTGACGCTGTCGAAGTTGCGCCGCTTGAGGCTGTGGTTGAAACCGCACCTGTTGAAACCGCAGCTGTTGCTGAGCTTGAGCCGGTGGAAAGCGCGGCAGATCTTGAAGCCAAGTATGGCTTCGATGCTCCGAGTGAAAAGACAGGCCAAGCCTAAGCGCCAAGCCAGCATCTAATTCTTAGCGACCCCGCCCGGTGCAAGCCGTGGCGGGGTTTTTGCGTCGCGGAAGCCTCCGATTTTGCCCGAAAAACAATCCTTGCCATCCCATCGGAACGCGAGTAAGTCCGTAACGTTCACTCTGCATTCTCGCAGATGGACGCACTTCGTCTGGTCTTTCACGCCATGGTCTCAGGAAGTGTTGATTGTGATGGCGCGACAAGAATAGACAAAAATGGACATCTACGTGGGCAACCTGCCCTACACCGCTACTGAAGAAGACGTTACTGGCCTCTTCGCCGCTTATGGACCTGTTGAACGGGTCAAAATCATCACCGACCGCGAAACTGGCCGATCCAAGGGATTTGCCTTCGTTACGCTCGGTGACCAGAGCCAACTGAACGCTTCGATCGAGGCACTCAACGGTTACGACTATCAAGGCCGTGCACTCCGCGTGAACGCCTCTGAGCCTAAAGAATCCAAGCCAGGCGGCTTCCGTTCCGGCGGTGGTGGTGGCGGCGGCGGCGGTTACGGCGGTGAGCGCCGTGGCGGCGGTGGTGGCGGCTACGGTGGTGGCGGTGGTGGCGGTGGCGGTGGCGGCTACGGCGGTGATCGTCGTGGTGGCGGCGGCGGCTACAAAGGCGGCGGTGGCGGCGGCTATAAAGGCGGCGGCGGCGGTGGCTACAAAGGTGGCGGCGGCGGCGGTGGCGATTGGTAAATCCGTCAGACCCGTCGGTTCAGTCCATCTGAATTGATTTTGCATAACGCCCGATCTTCCCCATGGAAGGTCGGGCGTTTTTCTGCGTTTGCGAGTCACGGCCCATGTTCGATTGAGAAATTTTCCATTTACCACTTGCCAGCCCCCTGCCGTC
>JBILPN010000144.1:0-7645 GCA_044373865.1 Luteolibacter sp.
TCATAGTCGTTCTCCGATGTCCCGGTTAAGGGTGGAGGCAACCGGCGCGGGCAGCCGTTCAAGTCAGTCCAACGGACGGAAGGTTGCAGTCAGGCATTCGGGGTCTTGCGCCCCACGATGGTGCTTTCCGCCAAGGTTCAATCACAGATGGGAGTAGTAAACTCAGTGAAATCATCGAACCTTTTGGACCTTCGGCCACCCGTGCATGTTGCAAGCACTCACGGGGTCCGCGGGGACGTTGAACCAAGCCTTGCGGTCTGCCCAGCGCCGGTTGCTGAATGACTTCATGCCATCACGGAGGGCACGGATAAGATCAGGGATCGTGGATCGGGGATCAGGGATCAGGGATCAGGGATCAGGGATCAGGGATCGGGGATCAGGGATCGTGGATCGTGGATCGTGGATCAGAGATTGGAGATTGGATTTCAGATTTCAGATTTCAGATTTCAGATTTCAGATTTCAGATTTTGGATTTTGGATTTTGGATTGGTTGAGTTGCGGTGTGGGTTTGGAGTGTGTGCAGTGGAAGCTTTCGATGGCGTGTAGGCCGAAGTTTGTGGCGGCGGCGCGCTCGGCGGCGAGGATGCGTTCGTCAAAACCGAATCCGCGGGTGCGCAGGTTGCGTTGCTGTTGGGAGCGGTGGCAGCGCAGCAGGCTTGCTTTCCAAGCTGCCTGCTCGGAATGGTAGGCTGTGATCAAATTGATGGGCATGCCGAGGTTTTTCGGGTCGCGGACGAATAGGGCGAGCGGGGGGGTGGCTTGTTGGTTGGACCAGGATTGAAACCAACGGAAGGTCCGGCGGTGGTCGGCGTTGCTGTCGTTGCCATGTGGCAGGACCACTCCATCGGCTTGGATGGAATTGAGCAGGGCGTGGACGCATGCTTCATTTTCCAAGGTATTCGCCATGTGGCCCTCGGCGTCTTCTTGGAGTCGATGAAAGTGGATTTGTTCGGCGGGCAGGCCGAATTGCAGACAACTCTCGAGTTGCTCAATCTCGCGGGCGGCCGTTTTTGCCTCCCATGGGGTGGCAAACGCGTCCTCCACTCCGCTGGCGCCGCCTGAGAGCACCTCAAGTGAGATCCGCGCGCCGGCAAGTTTGAAATGCCGGAGGGTGATGGCCACCACGTCAAAATCATCCGGGTGAGGGGCGAGCACCAACCAGTGCCGCACCGAATCCCATGGCCCGGAATCGGTGCCTAGCAGGGCAGGGGGCTCGGCGGACCTCATGCGTTGCGGCGGCGAAGAAGCAAGAGCATGCCGATCCCGCCCAACAGGGTGGTGTTTGGTTCGGGGATGGCAGTCCAAGTGAGATAGACGGAATCCGCCGAGTTTGAGCCACTCTTGCGGAGGGTTCCAAAGTTGCCGAGCGTCGGGTCCCAATTCGCGCCGCCAGTGATGGTGCCGATGCTGAAAAGGTTGGAGTCCGCAGCGGTGGCGGTATCGGACAAATCGATGACCCGCCATTCCTGATTGAGTCCCCAGAACCCGTTGAGGAAATCGACGGTGCCGCCGCTGAATGAGAGGTCGATGGTGGCACCGGTGGCGAGAGCGAAACTTCCGCCGCTGACGTTCACGGCGTCGTATGAGGAGCCGCGGTTGTCGGTGGTGTTGGCGATGAGTTCCCAGTTGAGAGTTGCGGTTGCGGTGTAGCTCAGGCCGTTGGTGAAGGTTTGGGTGCCCGGGCTGAAGCCGGGGCTGTGAGTTCCTTCGATGGTGGTTGCGCCGCCGATGCTGCCGCCACCTGAGAGCGTGGCATCGCTGCCGATTGTGGTGGTCGTGTTGCCAAGGCTGCCAGAAGCCCCGAGGGTGAGGGTTCCGCCGGTGACGTTGGTGCTGCCGTTGTAGGTGTTTGTGTTTGATAGAATCCACTGGCCGCTATCGCGTTTCGTGACCGAGCGAGTCCCGGAGAGGGCGGATTGAAATTCATTGCTGCCGGTTCCGCTGCCACCGAGGAACAAGGGGCGTGCCCCGTTGTCTGAGATCGCGCCGGTGACCAGCAGCTTGCCACCGACCGAGTTCGACTCGATCCGGATGCCGACGTTGGAGTCGCATTGGAGGGTTTTTCCGAGAGTTTGATCGGTGGATCCCGAGTAAACCAATGCGCCGCCTTGGCCGGCCAGACCGCCAAGTGTGTTGCGGAAGCGGATCTGGCTGGCTGCACCGAGGTTGGCGGTGGTTTCAAATTCCAGTCTGCCAGAATTCAGGTTTTGGCCGAAGATGATGTTGCTTGCGTCTGCCGTGCTGCCGCTGGCACCGCCGAGCACCGTGCCGCCACTGACCGAGAGCGTGCCTGCGTTGATCACCGTCGATCCCGTGTAGCTCTGGATGCCCGTGACGATCCACTTGCCGAGACCATTTTTCTGGAGGCTTGAAATATTGGCGTCGGTTCCGCTGTTGCCCAGGATGGAGTGGAACGTGTTATTTCCGGCGTGGGAGCCCCCGAGGGTAAGTGTCCGGGCGCTGGCGGTGCCGCCTTGGATGACGTTTGCGGCGGTGATTGAGAGAGTGCCAGTCGTTGAGTTGTTATTGATGGCACCGTTGGCACGCATGTCGATGGCGCGGTTGGTGGTGTCGCCGCCAGCACCGTTGTAGGCAAGGGTGCCGCCATTCATCACGATCGAAGGCACGGCATTGCCAGTTCCAATCGACGAGTTGCTACCGATGTCCGCGAGCTTGCTGACATTCAAGGTTCCGTTCGATAGGCGGAGTTCGCCGCCGAAGCTGTTGTCCGATCCGGTGATGAAAGCGTTGTTTCCGCCGGTTTTCGTGATTCCCCCCGTGCCAGTGATGAGTCCGGCAATCGTGGTGTTATTGCCCGTTCCCGCCGCATTGAGGGTGAGTTGGAAATTTGCGAGATCGACCTTGTTTGCTGAGATCGTCCGGGTGTTTCCCGTTACCCATGATTGGTTGCCACTCAAGATCACGTCCGTGTTGAGCGTGAAACTCCCACCCGTGCCCGAGTTGAGAAGGATGCCGCTCGTGCCGATGCTTAGGGTGTTCGCTCCCGAACCGCTGCTGATGGAGATGGGAGACGCGACATCATTGCCGATGGTGAACCCTAACACCGCGCGTGAGGCATCCAAAGTCTGGGTCGCGTTGGTGACCGCGATGCCGACGGTGTTTCCTGAGCCATAAGTCACCAAATCGGCCGAGTCCGGAACGCCCGCGGACCAATTGCCTGGCGTGGCCCATGAGCCATCGGTCGCGCCGGTCCATGTTGTTTGAGAATACGCGAGTGACGAGAGAGCCGCAGCAGCTGCGGATGATGCGAAAATGGAGCGGTTCAGTCCGAGTTTCATGACCTGATTTCGTTTGTGAAAATTTCCAGCGACCTTGATATTTCCAGCGTGATGCAGATCCCGGCGTTTGAGCAAATCTGCTGTTCTGGTTGGTTTTTTGGACCAGTTCAGGCCCCTGTCTGGCCTCCCCGTGATTCGGTTGGTTTTTTGCGATGCCGCGTTGTTCAGCGGCAAATGACCGCGTTTTGGTGGTTTTGCAGTTTTGTGGCTTGCCGCCGGAAGGCAGTCGAATGAGTCTGTGGCATGCAGGCGGTCACCGAACGATTGAGAAATTTCCTTCAATATGTCGCAGTGAAACTGATCGACGATCCGAGTCGGGCGCAGTTGAAAGTGGCTGAGCTTGGGCCTGGGAGACTGCGCTTCAAGTTGGTTTTAGCGCAGGCGGATGTCGCGATGCTGATAGGCAGGAACGGCTTCACCGCCTCCGCGATTCGGAGTGTTTTGAAGGCGGCGGCAGCGCGTGAGGGAGTGCAGGTGACCTTGCAAATCCATTCCCACGAAGAAGAAGCGGAGTTGCTGGCAAAAGGCGAGCCCGGCTGAGCCGTGCTGCTTTGAGCGGAGGCTTGAGACGCCGGAGTTGGCGGGTTAGAGCGCGGCCGCAAGTTTCTCCAAGCCCTCAAGCATCCTTGCGCGCGGGCAGCCGAAGTTGAAGCGGATCCAGCCGGGCCATCCAAAGTAAGCGCCGTCCGAGAGGAAAAGTCCGGCGTTTTTCTCGAAGTGGAGCGCCGGGTTTTCCAGAGCGAGCGCGCGGGCGTCGATCCATGCAAGATACGTCGCCTCGCCGGGTTTCACTTCGAGACCGGGGCAGCGGGATTCGATGAAACTGACGAGGGTGTCGCGATTTTGCGTGAGGTGGCGCATCAACTCCAGGCGCCATGGCTCGCCGTGGCGATAGGCGGCTTCTGCGGCGTAGTAGGCGAGAGCGTTGATTTCAGCCAGCGTGTGACCGCGTGCAGCGGAGAAGCGGCGGCGGATGCTGTCATCCGGGATGACTGCGAAGGCATAGCCGAGGCCAGCGATGTTCCATGTCTTGCTAGGGGATAGCAGAGTGATCGAAATTTTCCGCAAGTCCTCGGGCAAATTGAGGGCCGAGAAGTGAGGGGTGGCAGCCTCGTCAAAAATCAGGTCGCAGTGGATTTCATCGGACACCAAAACCAGCTTGTGGCGTGAGCAGAAAGTGGCGAGTTCGATCAATTCCTGTGAGGAAAAGACGCGGCCGAGCGGGTTCTGAGGGTTGCAGAGGAGGAAGACCTTGGTGGTGGGAGTGACGGCACGTTCCATGCGTTCCCAGTCGAAGCTCCATTGGCCGTCCACCAACACGTGATCGACGGTGGTGAGCGTGACTTGGGCGTCGTGGTGCACGCCGATGAACGGCGGATAGACAGGCGTGCAGGTCATCACCGCATCGCCCGGCGCGCAGAATGCGCGGACCGCAAGCGAAAGCGCGGGGACCAGTCCGCCGAGGTGGACGACGTGTTCGAGCGGGACCGTCGCGCCGCGGCGTTCCTCCAGATACGCCAGGAGCGCGTCATTCAGGCCCGCGTGGGCTTGCGCGTAGCCGAAGACCCCATGATTCACCCGTTGGTGCAAGGCCTCCAAGATCGGCGGTGCCGAAATGAAATCCATGTCCGCAACCCAGAATGGGTCCAGCTCCGGGCGGCGGTCGAATTTGATGCAGCCGGTTCCGCGGCGGACGATCTGGGTGTCGAAGTCGAAATTCATGTTCGGCGAGTTGGGTGGATTTCCTGTTTAGTCCGTGGATTTGCCGACCGGGATGCGGAGCTTTGCCGGGGTGAACCCCTTGGCCTCGGCGGTGATTTCCCATGCGCCACCGGCTTGGACGGTGGCTGGCGGCGGGGCGAGCTTGAGCGTGCCGCTGCGGCCGCTCCGGTTCTCGCTGATGCCCGTGGCTAGGTCAAGAATTGCGGAAATCAGCGCCTGCGCATCCTCCGGCTTCAGCGCGCTTTGGGGCGGCATGGGAATTTCCCCCCAGACGCCAGCGCCGCCGGACTTCAGCTTGGCGATGAGTTTCTCCTTGGCGTCGGCTTGGTCGCGGTATTTCAGCGCCACGTCCAGATAGCGCGGGCCGACGGACGAGTGGTCGATGTGGTGGCAGGCGAGGCACTGGTTTGCGACCACGAGTGCGTTGATGTCCTGCGGGAACTGCGGGCCGCCCGCATCGTGACCGGTGGCTGGGATGTGGCGCGCGCGAACCACCAGGTCCGGCGGGGTCGGCGAGCTGCCGGCGCTGACATCGAAATCAATCGACTGCGAAAACTCCAAGGCGCTTGGGTCGCCGGTGATTTTGAGCGTGAGTTCGGGCACCGCCTGGCTTGCAACGAGCGAGAGGCGGGCGACAGCGTTGGGGCCCTTGCCATCGGCGGCCACCGCACGGAGTTCCGTTCCAGAATGGGCGGCGAGAGTGATGGATGAGCCGCTGCCGAGTCTTTCCTCGGTGCTGCCGGTGGTGAGCCACCAAGTGATGGATTCCGGCGCGGCGGTGGAATGGGCCGTGAAGCTGCGGGCTTGCCCGGCGACCTGAGAAATCGAGATTTCCGGGCTTGGCCGGGTGTTGGCTGGGAGCAGGCGGATGATTTTGCCATTCTTGTTGAACCACCAGTCAGAGCCGTAGTCGAGCAGCCAGAGCGTGCCGTCGTTGGCCATTTCCAAATCCATCGGGTGGGTGAAGCCAGATTCCATGACATCCAGGCTGACGAGTTCCTCCTGCGAGCCGAGCTTCGCCTTCCAGATTTTTCCACGGATCCAGTCGTAGGTGAGCAGGCTGTGGTCCTCCTGCGGGCTGAGGATGTTGTGAGGGCGCTGCGGGTCGTGATAGAAGATGGGGCCCGCCATGGCGTTGCGGCCGCCCTTGTCCATGCTTGGGAACTTGCTGCTGGCGGCGTAGGGATACCAAATGAATGCTGGCTGGGCGGCTGGCAAAACGGGCAGGCCGGTGTTGCGCGGCGAGGGGTTTCGCGGCGCGGCGGGGTCGGTCATGGGGCCGACTTGGCCGCCGGCGAAATCGTGGACCGCGTAGGCTTGGTTGTCCGCGATGACGAAGGGCCAGCCGAAATTTCCGGCGGATTTCGCTTGGTTGATTTCATCGTGGCCGGCGGGTCCCTTCTCGCTTGCTGCGGCGGCGTCCGGCCCGACCTCACCCCAGTAGAGAGTTTTTTTCTTGGGATCGATGGAGATGCGAAACGGGTTGCGGCAGCCCATCACGTAGATTTCCGGGCGGGTTTTGGCGGTGCCTGGCGGGAAAAGGTTGCCGTTGGGGATCTCGTAGCCGGTCTCCGTGGGGCGGATGCGCAGGATTTTCCCGCGGAGGTCGTTGGTGTTGCCGGCGCTGCGTGCGGCGTCCCAAGCGCTGCGATCGGCGCGTGGATCGATGGGAGCGGAGCCGTCGCTGGCGAAGGGGTTGGTGTTGTCGCCGACGCTGAGAAGCAGCAGCCCATCCGGATCAAAGGCGAGGGAGCCGCCATGGTGGCAGACGCGGTCGTGGCGCTCGGCGGGGATTTCCAAGAGCACGCGCTCGGAGCTTGGGTCGAGTTTCCCGTGGCGGAGTTCGAAGCGGGAAAGCCGTTCGAGCAAGTGCTCCGGGTGGCTATAAAACAGGAAAACCCGTTGATTTTTCGCAAATTCCGGGTCCAGCGCGATTCCCTGCAAGCCGTCCTCCACCGCCGAGTCGCTCTTGGGATCTGAGGCGCGGAGGGCGGAAACCGAGATTTGGCCGATTTCAAACACGCCGCCCGTCGAGGGGCGGACGCGGAGGAGTCGGCCCTCGCGCTCGATCACGTAGAGGTCGCCATCCGGTGCCACGGCGAGTGACATCGGGTCATGGAGTCCATCGACGATGGTTTCACGGTGCAGGGGAGTGGCCATTGCCGTGCCGAGGCAAAGCAAGGAAAGGGGGAGGAGGCCGCGCATGAGGGAGAGGACGCTAGAGGCAAAGAGCCGGGCAGTTTCAGGAAATTACGGGTGCAGGCTCCGCAGCTTTTGGCTCGGCGGCAGGAGCTTCTGGTTCGGAAACAGGAGTTTCTGGTTCGGAAACAGGGGTTTCTGGTTCGGAAACAGGGGTTTCTGGTTCGGAAACAGGGGTTTCTGGTTCGGAAACAGGGGTTTCTGGTTCGGCGGCAGGGGTTTCTGATTCGGAAGCAGGGGTTTCTGGTTCGGAAGCAGGAGTTTCTGGTTCGGAAACAGGGGCTTCGATCGCCTCTTGGGGAGCTTGCAGTTTATTCTGTTCCAGCAGGCGGAGGACTTCGGCCTTGGCGGCGGCGATGCGGCCTGAGTCGGCGACTGGGCCGACCTTCTTGGAGGCAGCGGGTGCGGGTTGGCTCGGGTCGCTG